>JAIYCK010000009.1 GCA_027488055.1 Flavobacteriales bacterium
GATCCCTCACTGCATTCGGGATGACAAGGCACGTTTCATTCATCTGCTTGGCCATCATGATTTGGATTGAATGAAGGCTATACAGGCCAAGCCATTTATAATACACCTCCATTGTCATCCCGAATGCAGTGAGGGATCTTAAGCAATTCAGCAGGATTTTTACTGTGTGGGCATGTTGCAATCAGAAAGTTCTTCTGTTGCGTGCAGGCGTTTCAATGAAGAAGATCCCTCACTGCGTTCGGGATGACAAGGCACGTTTCATTCATCTGCTTGGCCATCATGATTTGGATTGAATGAAGGCCATACAGGCCAAGCAATTTATAATACACCTCCATTGTCATCCCGAACGCAGTGAGGGATCTCAGACAATTCAGCAGGATCTTTATTATATGCGCGTGCAGTGATGGAGAAGTTCCTGTCTTGAATTTGGTTGTTGTGATTGGATATATTCTACACGGATAAAAATGTCCAGTTTATTTGTAAATAAACTGGACAAATCAACTATCTTTGATAATGCTAAATGGAATGAAAGTAGCTCAAAACATATCGTTTACTATAGATAGGCTGCCTAAGGGCTTTGTATTCACCAGTGCTGACTTTGTGACCGAGGTGAGCAAAAAGGAAGCTGTAATAAAAGCATTGAACCGTATGGTGGAATCGGGCAAAATTGCCAAACTATCTAAAGGCAAATACTATAAGCCCGAGCAAACTCCATTTGGCAACCTTCAGCCAAACCAAGCGCAAGTCGTAAAGGACTTATTGGAAGAAAACGGAAAAACAACAGGTTATCTAACAGGTTATAGTATATACAACCAATTGGGCTTAACCACGCAGGTTAGCAATACCATACAAATAGGCAAAAATCAAGTTCGCCCCCATTTTAAAAGAGAGCGGTATACGATTGCTTTTGTAAAGCAAAAAAACACCATCACCAAAGAGAGCATACCATTGTTGCAACTGCTTGATGCGATTCGCTATATCAAAAAAATACCAGATGCCAGTATTGAATCGGCCTGCAAACGATTTTTAGTAATTATCAAAAGCTTGACCGACAAAGAAAGCTATACCTTGGTTCGTTTGGCTTTAAAATATCCACCAGCTACAAGGGCCTTGTTGGGTGCGTTGTTAGCGCAATTAAAACAGGAAAAAGCAGCTGAACCACTGTTGAAATCACTGAACCCAATTACGAAGTATAGCATAAAAGGTGCAGCCAACGTTTTATCGACCAGCGAAAAATGGAATATCATATGAAGCTGCACCATGAGTTACCGACTGCTTGAGTCGTTAAACCTCTTATTTCAAAAGGTAATACACTCAATCGATTCTTTGTTTTCTTATCTTAGTGTAATGGATATGAACGATGAAACCACCGTACGATCATTCATTGCAGAAGGGGTTGTTGGTGCTGTTTTAGGGGCGATCATTTTAGGAAATGGCAGAAAGAGATCCTCCATTGGAGCGCTTGCGGGTGCCGTGATTTTGGCGACCTATAAGGCTTTTGAACAAGCACAGAAAACCAACATCGGAGTTTGTATAAAAGTAGACAACAAACTTTTTGAAATACTGCCTGGAGGGAATAAGCGTTTTATCAAAAACATTCCGAAACCCAATGTTCCTGCATCGAACTCCTTCAAATTGAAATAGCTTGGCCATCTTGATTTGGATTGTCAGAAGGCCATACAGGCCAAGCTTTTTTATAATACACCTCCATTGTCATCCCGAGCGTAGTGAGGGATCTCAGACATTGAAGTAGGGTCTAGATTGCAGGAGCTTGCGTTCATGCTCACCCTCCAATTAGCCAGCATATACTCAAGGACAAGGCATTCGAGTGATTTGAAAGAAGCTTTTGGGTCGACGCACTCGGCGGCTTTTGATTTTTTTAGGTTGAAGTATCAAGTTCAGCAAAAATCGCCACAAATACATAGAATTCTGGCAAAAAAGGTCGAATTGGAATGAATTGATGTGATTTTTACGTAAAATATTATGATCAATTTGATCTCGCTATGATGATATAAACTGAAAAGTGCTAAGTTTATGCCGAAATATGATAGAAAGAGGTCAAGCAATGAATTCAGAAGCGGTCAGAATAAACAAAACGACATTGACAATTATACATTGTCTGACGCCTTTATTTATTGGCGGGCTTCTTTATGTACTGCTTAGGTCAACGACGATCAGAATGTTTGAATGGTTCTCGTTAATTGGACTTGAAGATGCAATTCAATTTGCAAGAACATCTGTTTTCGAGTTTAAAAACGATTTGCCAAAATGGGTATACTTTTCCCTTCCAGACGGATTGTGGATATACTCATTTACATCTGCGATTTTAATTAACTGGGATAACGATAATCAAAAAACTAAAATCTGGCTCCTAATCCCATTTGCAACGGGTATTTTAATTGAGATTTTGCAAGCATTCAAATTATTTTCAGGGACATTTGATATCATGGACTTGACTTTTTCAATTCTAGGCATATCATTAAGTAAAATAATAATTAACCATAATTTCAAACAAAATGAAAAAGCAGTATCTTAAAACAATTTTCTCAACATTAATAGTTGGTGCATTCTTATTTCTTGCTTTTGGTTCAGACGACTCAAAAAGTAGCAGTAGTAATTCAAACTCAAGTTCCAGTTCTTCAAGTAGCTCAAGTTCTAAGAACACACGCACAGTTTACTCAGGAGGTTATGCGGTTGAAATTGATCTCACCCCGCCTAAAGGTTATGAGAAAGGTGCCACATGCTCAGATTGCGATGGAGGAGGCGTAACAAATTATCTTGGCACTGACATGATTTGTCCTGGTTGCAATGGACGAGGATTCAAATGTCGTAAAAAATAAAATATGAAATCTGTTTATTTGTTCTTGTTTTTCGGACATTTCATTTTGTCATGTAACAGTCCTGA
>JAIYCK010000049.1 GCA_027488055.1 Flavobacteriales bacterium
GCTTATTTTATCAAAGGAGGTCAATTGCCCCACCTCGTTGAACCGAAATGCGATGAGGTCAGGGCGGGCCTCAATCGGACGATTGGGGCGCTTGATGCTCTTAATACCCGTGATGGATTTTATTTTATTCTGCCAAATAAATTGCTGGTTGAAATACATTTCTTCTTGGAAAACTTTGCCAAGACGATTGTCTATGATTTGAGCAAGTGCGCGCTGTGATGAGTGAGTTATCACAAGAGCAAAGAGTATAATTCGTAAAGTGTGAGTCGTCATAATGGGATGGATGCAAGGATCAATCTAGTTGTTACAAACATAAAACATGCCTGATCTGCTCTTTTTATGATCTCGGCATTCCATTCACCTCGGCTTGTTGATGCAAAAAGAGACAATGATGATAGATTTTGATACATCGAACACACTTGCTTAAGCCTGCTAACACTACCTTTGTGGCCTCACAAAAACAAATCAAAGCCATGCGTGATCAAGTTATATTCGATCTTATTGAAAAGGAAAAACAGCGTCAACTTCATGGCGTTGAGTTGATAGCTTCCGAGAATTTTGTGAGCCAACAAGTTATGGAAGCCATGGGCTCTGTGTTGACCAATAAATACGCAGAAGGATTGCCTAATAAACGATATTATGGTGGTTGCGAGGTGGTGGATCAAGTGGAACAGTTGGCTATCGATCGTCTGTGCCAAGTCTTTGGTGCCCAATGGGCCAATGTGCAGCCACACAGTGGGGCCAACGCAAACAGCGCGGTAATGCTCGCGGTGCTGCAGCCAGGAGATACCATCATGGGTCTTGATTTAGCGCAAGGTGGACATCTTACACATGGCTCGCCAGTGAATTACAGCGGTAAATTATATCGTCCTGTTTTTTATGGAGTTGAACGTGAGTCGGGCCGAATTGATATGGCAAAAGTGCGAGTTACAGCGGAGCTGGAAAAGCCTAAGTTGATCATTTGTGGCGCCTCCGCTTATAGCAGAGATTGGGATTATGCTGAATTTCGTTCCATTGCAGATAGTGTAGGTGCGCTTTTATTGGCAGACATATCCCATCCAGCAGGACTAATCGCAAAAGGCTTGCTCAACAATCCGGTTCCTCATTGTCACATTATCACTACCACGACGCATAAGACGCTGCGGGGTCCGCGAGGAGGAGTCATTATGATGGGCAAAGATTTTGAAAATCCAATGGGCTTCAAAACATTGAAAGGCGAATTGAAAATGATGTCAGCAGTGCTAGATGGTGGCGTATTTCCGGGGATGCAAGGTGGTCCATTGGAGCATGTGATCGCTGCCAAAGCCATTGCCTTCGGAGAAATATTAAACCCCTCTTTTGAAACATACGGGCGCAATGTGATGGCCAACGCAACCAAGTTGGCCGATGCACTGATGGCGCGAGGATACAATCTAGTGAGCGGCGGAACGGACAATCACTGCTTCCTTATGGATCTGCGCAATAAAGGCATTACAGGTAAAGAAGCCGAATTGGCTCTTGTGACGGCAGATATTACGGTGAATAAGAACATGGTGCCGTTTGATGATAAGTCTCCCTTCGTCACTTCTGGTATTCGTATCGGAACCCCAGCAATAACCACTAGGGGTCTTGGCGTAGGCGACATGGAGTGGATTGCAGATGTGATTGATCGCGCTTTGATGAATCGCACAGATGCGAGCGTATTGAAACAAATCCAAAAGGAAATCAACGTGAAAATGGAGCCGATGCCATTGTTTGCCTCATAAGTTCAATTCTCAAAAATTTGGGAATTGGCGTTATGATGAGATACAAAAATTACGCTTGGAATAGTGAATTTGACGAGGATCCGAAGGATCGTTTGTTACTTACAAATCAGTAACAAGTCAAGGCGCAAATGATCGGATCCACAACGAGGACAAAGGGCGCAACTTATCGTCCCATTTGGCACCGCTTAGCAAGTAGTCATCCGCCTTTACTTTGCTCAATGGGGAGTAGACAGAACGAGGCTCGTTTTCTAATCTTATTTTTTGAATTTGGCGCTGATCTAATGTGATCAATATCTGCGAGCAGTCTCCTTTATTATGGCCGATGATATGCGGTTTTTCTTTGACGTCACTTTCAGGGAAATAAATCAACTGTGCATTTCCCTCTACATTCAAAGTACGCATTTCACCTTCGACGAATTGCCCCATCATATTGCGCCCTTTGATCTGATGCAGCAGTGAACTGTCACTTACCACCGTTGATTTTTCTATGGCCTTTCCTACAATAAATGCGTTGTTGCGCATAAACATCCGATCTGGACCGCCGTTCTTCAAATAGAGCATCACAGTATCGCAAGTGAGTTGATTGTTAGAGTGCCACATCACAGGTGTATGATGCAACTCAAGCAAAGAGTCTTTTTCGAAGAATAACAACGAATCACAAATGCCTTGAATTTCGGAATGAAAAAAGGATACATTGTGATAGGCGCGCATCTGGTGATGATTCTCTTGCTCGCCAAGGAGGAACAAACTATCAGCCCTCACAAATAGCGAATCGCCTTGACCCAAGTCCTGATAGAGCCATGATTTTTCTGTCACAAAGCTATACGCATCTGCCTCTCTGTGTTTTCCATAGTTGCCATGGATTTGTACTCCGGCGGTAGTATCCGTTATGCTCACGTTTCGAAACACTTCACCGACCCCCAAGAGACCATTGTAATAAATGCTATCGCCCCTCAGTTTGATTTTTCCTGAAATAACCTGTGCATTTTTACCAAAGCGCGATTGGTCTAGTTTGGTGTTGTAGTATCCGTTTTCGCAATACAATCTGGTAGAATCACCTACAATGTGAGTAGGCCCGAAGAAATAGGCGATCTCATTCAATTCATTGTATTCAAGAGTGTCAGAGTAAACCTTGTACTGCGGGTTTTTTAGTTGAACTTGGTTTCTGAAATAGAAGACTTGTGTTTTACTATGATAACTTCCTCTTTCACTTGTGAGTTGGTTTTGATCTTTTGAAGAAACCATCTTGCCGCCTCCTTGATAGGTAGCAATTCCAGATCGGGTGTGATAATTAAGGTGATTGGTTTGCAAGGTCATTTGACCGTCGCGCAGGGTTACGTCTTCTCGCACAGTAGCGGTGTGCGTTGCTTCTTCGAAATGTAAGGTTCGGCCGGTGAGTGTGTACTCGTTGGCTTTGTTCATACGGATTTGTCCAAAGGCATCAAAGTTGTCGTTTGGAAAAAGGTATGCACTGTCTGCAAAGAAATGTGTGCCTTCGTATTCTAAGTGCACATTTCCCACCAAACGCTGAGCGTCGATAAGCGATTTATCGTACAGCCAATCATCCGTGGATATAAGGTGTACTTTTTTTTGTGCACATAAAAAGGCCGATGTGAGCAGCAAGAAAAAAGACGATAAGAGGATGCGTTTCTTCATAGCCATTAATATTCACATCGAGAGTCAAAAAGGATGCCCGGTTTACAGCCAAGGCAAACTAATTAAACCTTTCGATCGATGGTTTGCATGCGATCGGGGCCAACTGATACAACTGTGATGGGCACCTCGAGGGCATTTTCAATGAAAGTGATATAGCTGCTGAGTTCAGCGGGAAATTCTGACTCCTTACGCAGTTGAGTCAAGTCACAATGCCAACCTTTGACCGTTTGATAAATCGGCTGAACTTTGTCTGGCGCGATATCATACGGTAAATAATCGATTTTTTTTCCTTCAAACAGGTAGTGTGTGCAAATTTCCAATTGCTCAAAATCGCTTAGCACATCAGCCTTCATCATGATGAGTTGTGTGACTCCATTGATCATGCAAGCATAACGCAAAGCGGGTAAATCCAACCAGCCACAACGACGTGCACGGCCAGTAGTAGAGCCAAATTCTCTTCCAGTTTGTCGCATTTGCTCACCAATTTCGTTTTCGAGTTCGGTGGGGAACGGACCACTTCCCACGCGGGTGCAATAAGCTTTGAAAATACCAATGACTTCACCTACACGGGATGGAGCAATGCCAAGACCTGTGCAAGCGCCTGCAGCTATGGTGTTGCTACTGGTCACAAAGGGATAGCTTCCGAAGTCTATATCAAGCAGAGATCCTTGAGCGCCTTCGGCAAGTACTCTTTTGCCATCCTTGAGGGCTTGATTGAGATAATGCTCACTGTCGACAATGTGCAATCCTTTCAGCACATTCACGCCAGACATGAAAGCCTCTTCCATCTCATTCAATTCATTATCGGTGTAGATATCAGATACGCCAAAACCCTGAATCAACTGTAGATGTTTTGCCTTCAGGAGTGCATATTTTTCTTGAAATTGTTCATCGAGCAAGTCACCAACACGCATCCCGTTGCGGCCTGTTTTGTCCATATAGCAAGGTCCAATGCCTTTCAAGGTGCTGCCTATTTTACCACTTCCTTTGGAGGCTTCGCTTGCGCGATCAAGCAGACGATGGGTCGGAAGAATAATGTGCGCTTTGCGTGAGATCACCATGCGTCCGGCAACATCAACATTTTTTTCGCGCAATCCTGCAATTTCTTTCGCAAAAATCACGGGATCAATGACCACACCGTTGCCGACTAAGTTCATCACCGTGCTGTGAAATATACCCGATGGAATGGTATGTAGCACATGTTTGGTTCCTTCAAATTCCAGCGTGTGGCCGGCGTTGGGACCGCCCTGAAAGCGAGCGATAATGTCGTATTGTGGTGTTAATACATCCACAAGTTTACCTTTTCCTTCGTCACCCCATTGGAGTCCGAGTAGTATATCTGTTTTGTTCACGATCACAAAAAGAATTAAGATTGGGAAGTCCTCTAAAAAGGACGGGCGAATTTACAATAATAAAACGGGGAGTATGTGCTAAGTTTTTACAATCTTTTGAAAACTGCATCAAAGCACTAGTTTTTCACCCTTTTGCGACCGTA
>JAIYCK010000342.1 GCA_027488055.1 Flavobacteriales bacterium
TATTTGGTAAAAAGCGGGATGCTGTGCCCGAAGATCAAATGGATGCGATACAGTATGCCGATGAAACCAAAAAAATCAGGTACCTGAATATACGCGTAAAAGGGAATATGGAAAACTACAATATCACCTTGGAGAAATCGAAGGGAAAGGGTAAATAGTTTGAAAAATGGAATGACGAAAAGATGTGTTTCGCAAGGCGACATGCGCAGTTGATGAGCATAACGAAATCGTCACTCACTCTCATCGTAAATGCTTTAAATTGGATGAGTCACACTTATCTGAGTTCGACAATCAACGATGTGAATTCAAACTACATCTCAGTCGTAAATCTGACCAATGATCTTCGCTCTTCAGCCAGTTCAATCTGATCCGCAATTCACATTGCGTTCGAATTGTCTGCTTACATTTTCTTTAATTGTTTTCCAGAATTGTCTAAGTAGATTTCATCAAATTGGTCACTAAGTTGGCGACCTCCAATGCGGCGTCTTTCGGCAGATAGGCGGTATCGCTGATGCCAGATATCACCCGTGTGATATGGTGGTCTATCTTTTCTTGTTGCTGCCAATCAGCTGCAGAAGCGGCCGTGATATAGACTGAGAAATTACGATGCATGGTCCCG
The DNA here is from genome assembly GCA_027488055.1 of Flavobacteriales bacterium. Taxonomy (GTDB): domain Bacteria; phylum Bacteroidota; class Bacteroidia; order Flavobacteriales_D; family Sanyastnellaceae; genus CANHSF01. The sequence goes on from JAIYCK010000342.1 coordinate 620, forward strand.
GGACGCTCACCAATGATATGCACTACACAATACATGCTCGACGAATCTCCTCCGAAAAGGTGTGTGCCAATTTCATATCCTGCTCGAACGCGTCCGTTGCGAATCACGATGGGAGTGTTGGCAACACTCAATTTGCATGCAGCTAAACGTTCATATACCAGTGGAAGAAAAGCATCCAAATGGCGATCATCCATAAGCGATCGAGCATTCAATCCGTCAGACACAATGAGTTGCACCTGCGGCATCTTCTTTTCGATGTTCTTACGCTGTTGTCGGATCATTTCCAAGCCTTCAGCCGAAATGCGCTCACCGCTGGTTGGATGATACACATAGTCGATTCTATTTGTTGACATGGATGAAACAACCAGGGCGTTTGAAATGGACCGCAAGTAGTTTGATTCCCACTCGGTCCAAAGACAATACTTGGCATCTTTATAGAGCGATCGGATCTCATTATCGAGCGCACGGGGCAGTTCCCATATGTGTTTGCCAAATCCCTCGGCAATAGGCACGCCTCGCTTTCGAACGCGCTCGATAGCGGCCTTGCCTTCGAGCAAAATGACTTCATCGTCCCGCAAATCTCCTTTGGCTCTGCAGTAGTGCAAATAAATGTGCGTCGGTTGACCGAAAATCTGTGTGGGCTTGTTGTCCTCTCCGATGACGCCGATGCGCTTAAAGAATGCCCACATCGCATCATTGATTTTATAGCCAAACTGTTCTCTCACCCGCACGTGGTCCGCAAACGACGTGGTAAGATAGCTTAGCATGGGATCGTTTTTGGTGGGCAGGGCCATGAAATAAGCGGGATTGGCGGGCATGATCTGATCGATACACCAATCGAGGTCATCCAACGTCACATCCATGTGGAGGGTGGTGCAGATGTCAAGCCCAATCGTGAGTCCATGCAGTTTTCCCATGACCAAGTCTTCTAAACAGCAGCGAACGAGTTGCTCTTTGGTTCGAAATACTTCGGGTCCAATAAATCCAGCCACATCGTTGAGAAAAACCCAAGGTTCGACCTCCTCGGTATTTTGTTGCACGATGCGTTGTTTCAATGCCCGCATCAAGCCGTATTTGCGCGACTCGTGCACAACCATGTCGAAGCCTTCACCATGTCCGTTGGTACCATCGGCTCCTTGCCCTGTTTCGGCATAAAGCGCAAATGGCTGTCCTTTGCGGGCGTCGGCATGTGCTTGCATCTTTTCAATTGTCACATCAAAGGTGTGATTGGCCGCGACCGTGCCTGCTAAACTCTGAAACCAAATACCTGTAGTTCCGGGCTGAAAGCTTTCCACTTGCGATTGGATATCAATATGGGAAAGCACGCAATTGGGCAAGGTGGTTTCCAATTGGAAGGTCACCAGCAGGTCATGCAATGCCGCTTCGATACGGGCGACCACCTGTGGATCGCTTGACACTGGATTGGTGCCGAGGATCAAATCGCCTACACCATAGGACCAAGCATCCAATACTTGCCACATGATGTCCTCGACATTATCCGTTGGGGAGTTGGGTTGCACGCGCGCGCTCACATATCCTTTGGATCCAATCTGACTGTTGGGAAGCGCATTGAACACCTTGCTGCTGATACCGATAAGCTCTTCGTTGGACATCAACTTTACGACGATTGCAATGATATCGCTCGAAAGTTTGGGCATCATCAGTTTGATGGCTTCTTCATCTGATTCAATTAAGAATTTTTTGAATTCCCCGAAACGCATGCCCATCACATCGGGATCCATCACTGTGGTGCTTTGAATAAGATCGTATTGTGCGTCCTGATAAATCGGCTGTTGAAATACATCCGAAAGCAAAGTCTGGGAGATGAGCTCGCGAGCGATTTTTCGATCGGCGTCGTTGGCAGCCGCTATGCCAGCGATTTGATCTCCTTCTTTGAATTCGTTTGCGGCGCCAATCAATTGTTTGTAAAAGTCGATATCAAATTTTCCGCGCATGCGTTTGATGTAGCTAAACAAGTCATCGTCAACGAGCGGGTCTTTTAATCCAATGGGAACTGGTGCGGATAACGGAGAAGCACTGAAAGCATGCGATTTGGCCAAGATCATCGTTATGCTCACCGCCCCCAACTGATACAGGAAGTCTCTGCGAGGCAGGGCATGAGATGCTTTGGATCTTTTGTCGGATGGAGCTGCCCCATCTTTTTGGTCATTCAAATTTGCATAGTCATTCATGCGACTGTCGTTGTTGCTTTTTTGTTTAAGTGGGCGCAAATGATTTTTGGGTCTTTCGACGCCGTGCAGCGGAGGCGGATCGTGCGGAATTCCGCTCTCCAATCAATTGCGGACACAAAAATAAGCGTTTGGGATGAATTGCATTTTCATCCAATCGAAATATTTCGAAGCGCCCATTCTGAGCTTCTTTTGACAGACTATTACCAATGGCGATTGAATCTTGTCTGGCTTCATATGCAATCGGTAGATCAAACGTCATAACGCTGTCTTTCACAACGAAGGTTATTTCATAATTCCCTCTATTGAGATCCTTTAGTCCAATGATTTTGGAGTTGATTTGTAGGTTTTTAAAGGACAGCATTTCGTCTTGCCATTCGATCCAACGATGGGTGCAATAAATCCCCATGGTTATCATTGGGATTGCAAAGAGTATTAAAATAAAATATTTCCTTTTTTTCAAGATGTTCTGGTATGCTGTTATTGGAGTCGTCCCTCTGAGCTAAGGTATGCGGTTTTGTAATGGAACCCTTTGCGGTATCTAAATGAGGTAGATGATTAGACCTAACTTCCTTTTATGAATGGGGTTGGCACAAGGGTCTTTGTCATTCGGCATCATTTCTTCAACGCCTGGGTCGATATTGTTCCATCAGCGTCTACAATGATTTTATATTTTTCGTCCAAACGACAGCCGTCATCGTAGCAGTAGGCTTCATACATGTAAATTTCATTTTGGGCAATGTTAAAATAGCGTAGCATCGTAGAACCATCACCGCCTAAGTCGTTCGCAAAAATGTTGAGTAATTTTCCCACATTGGTTTTGGGGTCAAAGAGCATTAAGTTACCATAATGTTGGTAGGCATAATAACATTCGTAGATGCCCATATTCGGCAATCGATAACGGCAGTGTGCAATGGATTTTTGCATGGCCGTGTCTACGTTATTCGCATTTTTAAAGAGATCACCTATTTCGATAAGTTCCAATTTTTGGGGTAGGGGAGCTGTAATAAGAGGACCAACATGGAGTGCATTGAAACACATCGCGATATTTTTGAATTGTACGTCATGACGTTTCTGTAGGTGTCCGTAATTTTTGGGATCTCCTTCCCATTCCATTGGATATTTCATGGTGGTCAGCTCGGCACAACCAAAAGGAAGAGTCGCATTGATGGCAATGTGATTCGTATCGATTTTCGTATCAAAGGAAATTGGTTCCAATGAATAGGAAAGAGTACAGGCGAAGTAGAGCATGGTCCCAAGTAAAAGTCCTAAGGCAATGCCTATTATTAGTTTCGTCATGAATTGTTATGGGCGCTTATTCCTGGTCAAGTGTCATGAATTGTCTTCTTTCACCATTAACATTAGACCCCATAAAATTAGTCCAGCAATGACGAAGGTAACAACGAGAAAAAGTAAAAGTCCGGTTTTAATTTTCTTATTCATTTGTCCTTGGGCAATTACCCTAAACATGATACTGCTACAATAACGTGACGATCCGAAGCCCGGTCAGTGAACTTATTTTTGGGTAGGTGCTATTGTGGCTCCTTTTTTTCTATTTGTAAATGTTTGTTAGATTGTAAAACACGCCAATTGTGTAATAATAAGGGTAAAGTTCACTCGGGGTGTCTTTAAATTTAAGTAGGGTAGGGAAGTCGTTTGACGCTCTTATTCCAAATTTGTGTCCGTGGCCTTTACTGTCAAGTGCAGTAAAAACAACTTCACCGATGAGCCCGAATTTAAAGTAGTTTGTGGGTAAGTTTTTACCTGGTGCATCTATGTTGTCTGGGTTGTCAAGTTTTTGTGTGATTGGAGTTGCAGCATACACACCAGCATTAACCTCAATTGCTCTGTAAAAGTTGTTTTTCACGGTGTTGTACTTCAGGGGACTCCTAAAGCCAAATTGAAGTGGTATTTGCAAGTAGCCAGTATTAAGCCTTAGACTTGTGCCAACACTGTCTGTAAGATTAGCATTTCTACTCAATAAATTGACACCTGTCTTGAGTGTCCAAATGAAACTATTTTCTTTGTCTTTAAACAACCATCCATAATTGAAACTTGCGTCAATAGTGGGTAAATAGTTGTTTTTCTGAAAATGATATTGTCCGTCAGAAGTGTTAAAAACCGTATGATTGGTATTAACACGCGTAGCATTTGCAGAAATTCCAATTTCATAGAAAGTTTTGAAATTCAATATTGGATCAGTCTGCAAATTTTCTTGTGCTGTCAGGCTCAAAGCCATTAAGGAAAGTCCAAAAATGACCGTCCAAGTTTTGTTTTTATTGATCATATTTTGGTTTGTTAATGGTGATAGATAGCGTCCTTTAGCTACAATCATATGCTGACCCGATGCTTATTGGGATACATGAAATTTCTACCATCTATTATTCTCATCCGAAGATAAGAAAACTTACGGTAGCATTTGTTTCATATTGCGAAGTGAAAAAATTCAAGGTACTCATTCGCTCTAAACTTGTCAAATCTCATCCAATTTGTGATGAGATGATTGGAATGGGAGTGATGCAGTATGAAGTTTTTGGCATTTATGAATCTGAGGACAGTTTACCGAAATACTTGCGCTAGGCCTCATGCAATAAAAAACCGGAATCTCTCAAACTCGCTGAGAAATTCCGGTGTTGTAAATGTGGTCTTAATCTGTGGAGCGATTTTCTAAGAAGTCTATTTGATTTTTGATACAGCCTTTACAAGCTTATTACGGTATCATTGCGATCATACTGAGGATGAAAATCGTTGTCACCTAATAAAATTAATATGCTATTGATTTCAATACACCACCATCGTTAAGATAGTATACAATGCGGGAAATATCGTCGAGCAAGTATTTAGGGTCGTTATCCTTGCCAAAGTTGATTTCGCTAACCTTGGCTCCTGTTTCCTTGGATATTCCATACAAACCGAACTCCTTACTCTCTAGTTTTCCTAAAACGAATTGTACCGTGTTACCCGATGCTGACGCTTTGAATCGAGTTCGCATTTTTTCCATATCACTAGCTGCCGCTGAAAGACGCACATTAGCCCCGTTGTTTGCGAACTGACCGATGGCATCACATAACTGCCTTTCGCTTGGTGTTTTAGATGCAGATGATGCCTTGTTGGCTTGCGCTTCCAGTTCGGCATAACGCATGGCGTCCATAGTAAGCAATACTGCTGATGTTGCATAAATGGCCTTCTTCCAGCCCGAAATCCCAGGTGCTGGAATGTGTGTTTTGTACAGTTCTTTCCCATTAAAATCAAATGCAGCAACTGTTTGTGATGATGATAACACAACTTTGTCATTGAGAATTCCTATGCGCTCGGGTGTTTCTTTCTGTTCAAAATCAATTTTACCAGCGCTCAATGCAATTTGCGTTTGATTACTTAAATCGGTTTTATACAAGACGGCGTCGGCTGGATTAAACGTAAACGACAGATCACCGACACGCACATTGATAATAGGCTGCTCGGGTTTCGATGAAATGTTTTTGGCTAAAAGTGATTTGCCGTTTTCCATGCTCACAAAATCTTCTTCCAAATTGGTGCGCACATATACAGCTGAGCCAAGCAATTGCATTTCTTGTACTAAGCCATTTACTTTATATGCATCTTCGAATAAGTATACTCCTTTATCAATATCAACGATGTTGATCAAGCTCTTTCCATTTCCTGCATCCATGCTAATAAGCAGGCCTTTGTCGCAATAACTATAATTTGTAACGGTGCCTTTCAGTTTTACCTGCTCGGGCCATATTTCCTTCCCGGTTTTATAATCATACATGGCCATAGTCGGCTTAAAAATGGTATTATTTGGATCTACAGCGCTGGCAACAATCAACCCGAAAGGATCGTAAATGACTCGATCTGGCAGGCCTCGTTGCTTTGCTGGCTCTGACCACATTGTTTGGCCGTTGTTGATGTTATAAGCCATCACACTCTGACCGCGCATGTATATAAACTTGTCCTTTTCCAGAATTGAAGTAGCTAGTTTTGTAGCTGTTTGTGTTGCTGATTGCGCGCCCTTGAGCTTGGGCAATTCAGCCTTCCATTGTTGCTTTCCATCTTGCGGTGAAAAACAATAAATAGAGCCACCACTCATCCCGCCAACAGTAGGAATAATGAAATTCCCTTGTTCGTTTTCAATCGGAGCGCCATCGATTACCTCCGCAAAAATTCCATTACCAAACAAATTACTTTGCTCCCAGCGGATGGTACCCGTAGCTGCGTCGACAAGGAAAAATACCGACTCTTTCCCTCGAATTCCTTGAAATATGAAATCGCCTGTGCTACCGAGCAAATACTGCTTACCGATGCTTATGCCCTCCTTTTTGGAATCAAAAAGGACTTTGCCGTCGGTGAGTTTGAAAATCAATTTTGATGCTAGACGTCCCTCCATTTGGCTAATCATCCCGAATGGTGTATTTGGAATTATCTGAAATTCCTCCTCTAGTGCCGAAACCACATTTGGAATGGTGTAAAGCAATTCGCCATTCTGTTCGTTCAAGCCGGCGAGTCCGTCGTTTGTGCCAAGGATCAAATTACCCATGGGTGTAACCTGATACCAGTTGATTGTTTTTCTTAGATTTACCTCCCATTGCGCAAAGCTCGGAATAGTCAAAAGCAGTAAGAGATAGGTAAGTGTTTTTTTCATTATTTTGTTTGTTTTAGATTTAGAAAAAGGTTTAAAACGGCACTCACTAGCTAAGAATCGTGCCAAATTGAAAAAAAGCTTTTTTTTGTTGTGTTACTGTAATGTTTTGCTCCCTTCTACATTTCTTTAAGGCATTGAAAATAATACATATAGCGCTTTTGTTTATTTTGAGTTTGTTTTTTTAAAAATCAGTTTGGATGGTAATAATTGATTGTTGTTTGGTAGTTTTTCGATCGTTTTTTACTTGCTATTGAACAGCAAGATCTACACTCGATTATTATACAAAAAAAAATCCGAAGTGGTTATCTGCCTCTGTCGGATGAATGAAAATGTACACGCGTTATTCGAATACATCAGCTAGAGACAAATCTCCATTTGTTCTTAACCGATTGCCATAGGTTATAATCGCACTACTGATACTTTTTGGAATCAACTTGGGTACACTTATGCGCTAGTCGGACTTGGATTAATTAAATCTAAAAAAGAAAAAAGTAACAGCTGCCCATTCTTTTCGCACTCCTTTTGCATACCCAATGGTAGAATAACTACTGTTTTGTACTGTGCCATCATCTTTAATGTACCCAAGAGTGGAGTAGCTGCTGTTTTGCACTGTGCCATCTTTTTTGACATACCCCACAGTGGAATAGCTGCTGTTTTGAATTGTACCGTCACTTTTAATGTAACCAATAGTAGAATAACTGCTATTTTGAATCGTACCATCTTGCTTGATATAGCCAACGGTTGCGTAGCTGCTGTTTTGTATGGTACCATCACTTTTTATATAGCCAGTTGTTCCGTAGTTGCTGGATTGAATCGTCTGTGCATTACAGTTCCAAAACGCAAACATCATGGCTGCTACAATCAATAAATTCTTCATTTTGTTAGTTTAAAAAATGTCTTCCTACTCTATAGGATTTTCGGAATACTCCTTTTTTTGAGTTGTGTTCTCGTCTCAATATTTAGATTATTTTTATTGAGTTTAATGCGTGTATTTTAGTCGGTTTGATATTGCTAAAATTAAGCAAAATAAAAAAAGATTTTTGTCATTCGATATGGATAGTTTTCAGCAGAGATAAAGTGCTGTAGTTGTTTATTTCACAAATTCAATATAATCGATTTCAATTGTAAAAGGACCTTCCTTCTTCTCAGTTGTAATGATACCCATTCGAACCATGCTTTTCAGCTTCGAATCATCTAATTTTTTCCCGGTAGCCTCGCCAATTTGGTATTCTTTAAAGTCCTTGAAAAGAATAGTGGTTTCTTCCCACGTATTGGAACTAGTTGAATATAATGTGCCTTTGTAGTTTGGTAATGTCCAGTTGTTGCTATCCTCCAATGTGAATGCGAACTTCTGATTGGTGGATTTAAATTTGATCTTAACTCCTTTGCATTGCGACAGGTCATATTTCCCAAATGGCGTCTTTGCCGAAGCAAATCCACCGAAGTTTCTCAAAGAAATATCCCCTTTCAATATCATTGTATTGTCTGTGTATTCAAGATTAGATTTGGAAACACCGCCCATGACGTTGTCAGAAAGCAATACCCAATTGTTAATCTGATTTTGCCCACTTCCAAAATCGAGAATCATATCATTTGTGGTTATGCTATTCATTGATAATCCAAAAAGGAGAATTAGAATTGTTTTCATGTTTTATTTTCAAAATCATTTAACAGAATACACGTTAAGTATGTTCATGATTGTTATTTTTTAAGCGATCACGCAAAGAGGTGTGGCACTTGTGTCATTTGCTGCTTCATTTTTCTTGCGCTCTGCAAGTTGCAATATGTCTAACTGGAAAATTACAAGAATTTGCAATAAAGCACATTTTATGCGCTTCACTATGTAATTCGTTAGCTCTGTCAACTTGTTTGTGGTCGGTTATAATGACAGTTGGACGTAAAACAACTTCTGTAAAGTGTCCCCCATTTTCTCCCGTTTCTTTCATTGTTCCACTTGCATTGTCTTTGTAATCAATAACGGTTATTCCGTTGGTTGCACACAAATGCAAATACCATAACATATGACAACCTGATAACGATGAAACCAAAAGGTCTTCTGGATTATGTTTTGATTTGTCTCCAAGAAAAGCGGGGTCTGATGAAGCCATAATATCCACTTTGTTGTCAATCGAAATAGTATGACTTCGATCGTATGATTTATAGTCCTTTGTGCCAATTCCTGTATTGCCAGTCCAAGTGATAGTCGTTTTATAATGATGTTCTTTTGTCATAAAGCATATTTCAATTGTCCGTCGATTGGTTGGTAATTGCTTTGTGCTCACCGCATACTACCATATTTCCAAACCTCAACGGTGGTTATATACCATAAAAGTACACTTATTTCGAATTGCTGAAGGGGACAATAAGAAGCATGTGAAATCAAATGAGAATGAAAAATAGGAGGTGAGTAGACGGAGCTAGGCTCAGTCTGTAAGTACTTTCCTAACTTGATTTTTCTATGGATAATCGAATTGACAGTTCCGATAACGGGAGCGAAGTAAGTTGATCCCAGCTCTGTTTGCTAAAAGGAAATATACAAATGTCGAATTACTGTTGAAAAGCTGGGTGCACGAGCCGGTCATTAGAGCATTGAGGTGAATCCGATTTCATCAATCGCATCTGCATGATCTTTTGATCAGTTTCCCTTTTTTATAGCGGCAAATGGACATCTGAATCCCTTGTTTATAGAATACGAGTTCACCGTTACCATCTTTAAATGATCCGATAGGCAATGAATGGCCCTCATCATCGAAATTTTGGATGTTCATGAGTCTTCCATCCATGTAATCAGCCTGCGAATCGACTTGACCGTTTGGGTAATAGTTCACCATTGTTTGGCTTCCTTTGGTCTCATGAAAATGGCTAATGGATTTAATTTGACCATTCTCATCGAATTCTTTGATCATGTCCAATTGTGATTTTCCATAAAATTTTTTGTTGATGATATAAAGGTATATTTCTCTCGTCACCGTGCGATTTGAGTTGTATTCTGTAATAATATCATATTGAGTCCCATTTTTCTCTGTGGTCAAGGTAGTGCGTAGGAGTTTTCCATTGCGATCATAATCAAAGTAGGTCTCGTTCCCATTCGTCTCGTTCCATAGGAAGATGATCTGCCCATCTTCATTTAAAGTTGTATCGATGACTTCCGCAATTAGGGTATCCTGGGCATGAATTTTCAAACCGGTCAAACAGCATAAAAGGATGAAAACAGATTTCATTTTACTTTAATTTTAATGGAAAACTTGGCTGATTTAAGTGCACTTAAGTTATCATCTGAAATACTAAGTCTTGTTAAGCAAAAGGCATTTTCAACTTCTAAGCACATCTTGCTTTCTGTTAAATATCCAAAACAATTCTTAAATTGGATTTTAAGCGGATTTTCTGATCTTTATTTAGTTGTCCAAGTTTCTTAATTAATCTCTTGTTATTGATTGCTCGAATTTGATCAACTAATATGTCGCTGATATTCTCCAATTGTCCTGATTTTAAGTGAACTCTCAGAATTTCAATTTCCTTCTTTACATTCGTAGTTATGGGGCAAATTAGGGTTGACAAATGTGTTTCATTCAAAAGATCAGTTTGAATTATAACCACAGGTCTTGTTTTTCTAGGCTCTGTTCCTTTGCTAGGATTTAGATTAGCCAACCAAATGTCATACTGCTTTATCTTCATCAATCAATTTTTCAAATTCAAGTAAAACTTCCATAGAATCTTCCATAGTCATTTTGGACTCTTTGAGCAGTTGCTTTTTAAGAAGTCTACGTTTATTATATTGATTATAGATATTGACAGCTTCGTTGATGTAGCGATTACGAGCCAATTTCATCTTTGAAGTAAGCTCTTCCGCCTCATTAAATATCTCATCGTCGAGTTTAAGAGATAACGTTTTCATGTTTCTTTTTCGTAAAGGTTTATATTTTTGGTATATACTGCAATTTTTTCTTAAAGTTTTGGTTATTTGATGCTCCAAGGCATGATTGGCAGAGGTTTTGGGCTTGTTGAAGCTAGCGATTTTCACCATCTCGGCTCAGCCGAGATTGATGCGGAGAACCAAACTTTGATTAACCACAAATGTGTTTGCGGAGCGCTGAACCGCCAATTTCTTGTAGGTGCTGTTAGTGGCTGGTTTTCTCATCTCTTCGAATCAGTTTCTTATATATTAATATTCCAGCACTTACAGGTATCCAATAGTAAATTGTCAATGTAAGATAACAATATCCAAAGTACCATAGAAACCAATTCCAAATTGATTCCAAGTTAATCCCATGCTCCTCGACAAAAATCCAGTCATCATTAATCATATACACCCAAAAAGCGATAGACGAAATTGTCAATAGAATTAAATATATTTTCCATGCGATTTTGAAACTCTTTTTCATTATAACCTATTCAAATTTTACACTTGCTTTCGTCACGAAAAGCTATTATGTTCTATTGTTGTATCATTTGTGGGTGTCTGTTAAATTGCCACTAACTTTTTGCAGCTACCCGAAGGGCGGGACTTTTACCACAAAACTTGATTTGAAAAACTAATGTTTGATTAATCACAAAACTGTCTTTGGAACACGAATTGTACATCAGTGAAGCTAAACCCCGCCTATTGGAAATGTGTTGTTAGCTGCTGCCCTGTCGTTCTTTTAGTGGTATTGGGATCTGGATTTAATTATCATATTGAGAAAATGTCGTATAGGTTTTATCGGCATACCAACTTAATCCAAGACCACTCGATGCCTGACTGTCTGTCTTTCTCCGCTGCACTCGAGTACATACAACCCTTTAGCAAAAGTTGAAACATCAATGACCGTCTTTGAATTCAATCGACGTCGTTCGAATACAATCCTACCTTTTGCATCATACAGCCTAATTGTAGTTGTCTCACCGTCCGATGCGAATATTTCTACATTCAAGGTATTTATTGCAGGGTTTGGATACAGGGAAGTGATGTACGATTCTCTGCTTTCTTCTTGTGCTGAAACGAATCCCTCGCAATAGGCCATGTCGTTGATGGCAAGTGCCATTTGATCACCCATCGATCTGCCTACATTGAGCATGGTAAGTGCATTGTTGTTGTAATGGTATCCGGCATCATCAGGCGATTCGGCAGCAATCATATAAAATGCTTTGGAGTCGACAAATCCAACGGTACCTCCGTAGAGCGAATCATTGCAACCCACATTTTCTTGGGCCACGGCCACTATGTTCTGGATTGCTTGCATCCACCCGTCCCCTGAAGGTTCATATCCACCTTGTCCGGCACTGGCAATGACTACCGGCAGGGCTGGATTGCCAAAGGCGGTTCGAACATCGTTGACCAGATGGTAGAGGTTGCTTTCATATTCATTGAGGAAAGCTTCGGATGCTGCATCATTCCACCCCTGAAACCAAGCAAATCCCGATATCTCAAAGTCAGTAGCATCTATCTCCGGGAATTCTGTTGCAAGATTTTCCGTTACACTCTCCACGATGTCCAACATCTGATTATAGTATGGGCCCGCGGTCCCGCCTGCTGATGGCGGTCGGAAATCTTCGGCTAAGCTCATGCCCCCCCAAGCTGCTTTGATAATGAGGACCGGATCTTCGAAATATTGGTCCATTTGATGAGCGAACATCAACTCAGGCCCGATATAGCTTGGATTCACTCCTTGGCCAATGGTTACGTTGTCCTTAATGATGGTACCGTCACCGTTTTCAAAATGGAGGTAGGCGTCGTCCAAAACAGTCCATTCGCCTCCGGTCTGCAACATGGCCCACTGACCCTCGGTGTCATTTTCCATCACATCTAGCAACGTATTGGGCGAGGGGTAGTTCTCTTGTTGCCCGTTCATGGATGCCACCACATTAGCTCCCTGGTCAGTGAGGGTCCATGAGATTTCACCACCGTATGAACCGGCTTGGTTGACCACAACATCACAAGGAACACCGCTTTGCAGCGTTATGGTGGCAGTGCCTGCTGAACCGTTTGGCAATGTTGCGGTGGCCACCACCACGCCGGCTTGCACAATATCATAGGTCCAACCGTTCCATCCGTCTCCATAATCATCTTCCATATTGAAGGTGAAGTCACAGATTCCGGTGCCGTCACAAGTGGGCGTGAACGATGTAATGACCGCTCCCATCGCACCGGTTGCGCCATCATAGATTTTGCCATGACCCTGCATATTGGATTGGCCAGCCAATACAAAAACACGAACGACACCTGTTGATTTCACTGACTTTTGTATGTTTTTTTTGTTAATCAAAAGTTGCGAAAGCACTTGCGAAGACTCAGTGGAATCCTGTGCTGTAACAAATCCGCTTACGATTGATGCGGAGAAAAGAACGAGTATTCTCAGTTGAATGTGTTTTTTGATGCCGTCACCTTTTAAGGATCTACGGCAACCATGTAAGGATGAAATCAAAATCATAACTCTATATTTTGTTTAATTTATAGCTGTCAGTTTCATGTTAGTACTGTTCAACAGTTGCCACTAACGGTTTGCAGCTACAAGAAGTTGGCGATTTTCACCACAAATGTTCATACGAAGAACGAATGTTTGTTGAACCACAAAACTGTCATACGAAGTACTAAACCGCCAATTTCTTGTAGGTGCTGTGTGCGCCATGTATGCCTTTCATACCCTCAAAAGTATGAAGATTAACCAGAGGGTGCAAATCCCTTATGGGCTGGTTGCGGAGTTTTTCAGCCCATTAGCAAGTGACAAGCTGGTGAGGAGTGATCCTTGCAGTGAAGAAAGTCAAACGGCAAAGACCTGTACCGAGGAACACGAAGTACATAGGAGGCCGATGAATGTGGGTAAGTGTGCACAGCAACATGAAGCCTACAGCAACAACACTCATCGGTAGATGTAACGGGAATAGGTTGAAGGTTAAAGGGCTTACCATGGGAGATCTCCGAGTCCACGGGTTGGACAAGCGGAGAAGTCAGCCGAGGTCATAGTAGTTGCGGATACGAGCTGCCATTGAACGGGCAGAGGTCTCACCAAGTAACGAAGGACTGAACATGATGTAGTTCCAAATGACCATTGGATCGTCCGCTGAAAGGTGGAGAAGCCAATGATTAAGAGGAACAGAGAATTTTTAAGTAAGAAGAATGCTTGAAGAAGTAATCAACATCCGCAACATGCAACAGGCGTGTATCCGTGTGGTCCAGAACAAAGGTTCTGCCGGCGTGGACGGCATGTCTGTAAACGCACTGAAGGACTATGTTCGAATGAACAGAGTACTGACTGCGAAAGCACTGAAGGATGGCGAATACCGATCTCAAACCATTCTCGGGGTATCCATACCCAAGAGCAATGGAAAGACGCGCTTATTGGGTATTCCAACGGTATGTGACCGTTGGCTGCAACAATGTGTGGCACAAGTGCTTGAACTCAAATTTGAATTTGACTTCAAACCTCACAGCTATGGTTTTCGCCCAGGGAAGAACGCTCAACAATGCGTGTTACAATCACAGCAGTACATCAACGAAGGCTTTCAGCACATCGTTGACATTGATCTCAAAAGCTTCTTTGATGAGGTGGATCACTGCGTACTACTTCAACTTCTGTATCGCAAAGTGAAGTGTAAAGCCACACTCAAACTTATTCGAAGTTGGCTACGCGCCCCGATCATGATCGACGGCAAACTAACCAAACGAAGAAAGGGAGTACCGCAAGGAAGTCCACTTAGTCCGTTGTTGTCTAACATCATGCTTCATGAGTTAGATAGACATTTGGAAAAATGTGGCATCAAGTATGTTCGCTACGCCGATGATTTTAGCATCTACTGCAATAAGAAATCGGAAGCAAGGAAGATGGGGAACGAAGTTTTTCTTTTTCTAAAGAACAAACTGAAGCTACCGATCAACCTCGACAAGAGTGGCATACGCCGACCAGTGAACTTCAAACTATTGGGATACGAATTTGTACCCACCTATGAGAAAGGAACAAAAGGCAAGTACCAACTTGTGGTAAGCGAAAGCGGTTGGAAGGAGTTGAAAAACAAAATCAGAGTCATCACACGTAAAACTGCTCCTCTAACTTTGGCCGAACGCACCAAGCAACTGAAAGGAGTGTGCCGCGGATGGGTCAACTATTTTCGCCTAGCGAGTTTAGTTGGCAAACTCGGAACGCTCGACAGCTGGGTGCGCAATAGGTTACGTTATTGCATTTGGAAAGATTGGAAAAAGGCCGAACGCAGAAGGAAAAACCTGATGCGTCTTGGAGTAGACTACCAGCATGCCTATGCATGGAGCAGAACACGAAAGGGTGGATGGACGATAGCACAGAGCCCCATTATGACAACGACGATCACACTGGAAAGACTTGCCAAACGAGGGTACGAATCCATGCTTGATTATTACTTAAAAGTACGCCCCGAACAAACGTTCATGGGCAACTCCTTTACATCATGAACCGCCGTATACGAGGTCCGTATGTACGGTGGTGTGAGAGCCTCTCCCTGTCAACGTAAGTTGGCAGGGCGGGCTACTCGATTATGGGCTGGTTTCATTGTTTAACTATTTTCATTACTTTATTCAAATATCCTCCGATACTTAAATAGTAGATACCTTTAGACAAGAGTGAAATATCGATACTTGTGTTTTCTGATTTTATTTTTCCAGCAAATAGTGATCTTCCGAGATTGTCATATATTTCATAGTCCGCACCTGATAAAGAAGTATCTACTTTTATATTAAGTATATCATTAGTTGGATTTGGGTGAACACTAATTTTGACTACAGGATTTTCTTCAATGCCAACGGTAGTTACACAGTCTGAAAAGTAATCTGTTATATAATTTTTTTGAGTAGGATTAGCTTGATGCTGTGCACTTCCTTTTAGATGAACTACATCTCCAAATAAATATGAATATTCTGTAATTTCAAGAGAACCCGTACCTATTGTTGTTCCAGAAGTTAATATACTTCCAGTATAACCTTTATGTGTTGCGATAATGTGCGCGGCGGTTTCCGCTGGTAAAAAGGTTGCTCCAATATTAGGAGAAAGCCCACCATAATAGGGAATTAAATTATCGTTTGTATTGCTAATACTTAAATATTTTCTTGAAGATAAAGGGTTTGAAACAACATCATAGCCACAGTATGAACTACTAGGGTCGCTTACACTACTTGGTTTATGAAAATCCCCTGAATGGTATTGGAAATCATTTAGATGCGAAACAACTGAACAAATAATATCAATTCCTGCATTCGTATTTTCTATAAAGACCCGATTGGCGAGACCTGCGCCATTTGATGTTCCTAATATTCGGATTTTATTGGTATCTACATTAGTGTATGTTTGCAAGATATTTACAAGATCATCGATCATCTCAACATCAGGTGCATCGCTGTTTTCTGCACAAATATTCCAACTGTTTTGATAACCGGTTGGGGCAACAAGTATATGACACGGAAGCACA
>JAIYCK010000254.1 GCA_027488055.1 Flavobacteriales bacterium
AAGAAGACCAGCATTCGGTATAACCAATCCCTTAGATTGCCGCCAAACGACATTGAAACCTTCACGGATATTCCTATGTAAAGCAACATTGGCAGCAGCCATAGTCCTGCGCCTGTTGGCGCGAATAGACATGCCAATACCGCCATCGCCAAATAGGTTACAAATAAAAATGGAATCAACTGGCGCCATGTTGTTATGGTTTTATGAATGGCATTGACATAAACTTTCCAATAACCATATTGGTAATATTGACGAGTCAATTTGCGCAAAGAACCTCGCACATAATAGCGAGAGCGGATGGTTGGATCTAAATAAATCTTCCACCCGAATTTCGTCAATCGATAATTAAATTCATCATCTTGATTGCGCACCAGTGCAGGATCAAAATAACCAACCCCATGGAATATCGTTGAGCGATAAGCGCCAAATGCCACTGTATCGACGTATCCGACGGCAGTTCCAGTGCGAAAATGAGCATTTCCTACACCGAATGAACTGGACATACATTGTGAAATATAGGTCGCTGCCTCATTCTCATTGACATTTTCGATCACACCACCCACGCAGCCCACCGAATGATCATTCGATAAAATGTGTACACAACGATCCACGTAACCTTCCATCATTTCTGCGTGCGCTCCAAAGATGATAGCCACATCAGCCTGTGCATGCATGATTCCAATATTGAGTGCATACGGCGTGGTTCGCTGCGGATTATCCAAGAGCACCACTCTAGTTTCATGCTGGAATTCGGAGTGAACAAGTTCGCGTGTACCGTCATCACTCATGCCGTCTACGACATACACCTTCAACCGATCCGCGGGATATTCTTGCGCTAGAGCTGCTCGCACGCAAGCAGCGATATAGTTCACCTCGTTGCGACAGGGTATGATGACTGCTACCTGCATGGCTTAATGGAACAATAATTTAGCGTATAATTCCAATAATGCCTTGGCTTCATGTTGCCAATTGTAATACACCTGAACGGCACGATGTCCTTTCATACCCATTTGCTCGGCTGCCTTTTCATCTGAAGTAAATTGCTCCAATGCGCTGCTATACGCTGATGTATTATTGATATCAATGCACGAACCTGCCTCGTGGCGCTCCAAAATGCCTTTCCATAATGGTATCATGGTAGCAATCACTGGCAAACCAGCCGCCATATATTCAAACATTTTTACTGGATATGCTGTCATATACCCAGGATGTGGGCGCAATGTGACCAAACCCGCCACAGATTCCTTCATGATGTGATTGACACCATTGCGATCTTGAAATCCTCTGTAATCGACCTTGGACCAAGCAGGATGTTGCTGAAGCTCAGATAGCAATTGTGGAGGTGAAACTTCCCCAGCCAGGATGAGTTCGACATCGGTATGAGTGAGAGCGTCAAGTAATTCTCGGATTCCTCGAGCTTCTGTGATTCCACCAATATAACACACTTTATTGCCTGACCACGAGGTCTTAGTCATTTGGATATCTTGCAGGTCGGGATAATTGCACACCTCGACCACTAGGGGATGTATGTGCTTAAATCGCTCCACAATATGCGGTGTCACAGTGACGATCGCCGACAATCTGGATGCGTAAAAGTTCTCAATCCGCTCAATCATCCAAGCTGCGAGACCCTTGAAAAACTGAGGAATGTAATGCTTGTGCGCTATTTGTCGCGGAAGGTCCTCATGAGCATCGTAGATGACTTTGAAACCAGCGCGCTGTAATTGCAATCCCAGAGGTAGCAATTCGGGATCGTGGATATGATAAACTGCTGCTTTCAAATTGAGCGAAGCTTGCTTAAGCAACCTTCGTCCCTTTATAAAACGAGTCCATCGACTGCCCTCAAACGGAATACCAATGATCTCTACACCGTTGCGATGCTCCGATTTTCCGCCTAGAACCAACAAACTAACTTTGTAGCCTGCAGCAGCAAGTGTCACGCATTCCTTCACAAAAATGCGCGTATCCAAAGCAGGATGTACAGCGGTGATATGAGCAACATGAGCTTGCAGCATGGCGGCGTGAAATTACGGCAATTGGATGGTAAGAGTGCAAGGATATCCAAACGAAGTCTCAAAAATACTGAGTCCACGTTTTGGTCACATGATGCTACAAATCAGATGAGGCTCATTTCTTTTTGTTCCAGATATCCCAACTCAAATCCGCTTGAATCTGTAGCATTTTGAGGCCATTCATGGTGTGTGCTCCCCGCAGCTGACCTTGCTTTAGAAACAAGCTTTGGGCTGGATTGTATACCATGTCATATAAAAAATGTGAGGCTGTGAGTGCATGATATGGCAAATCTGGACATTCCTGAATATTGGGATGCGTGCCGATGGGTGAACAATTGATGATCAAAGGAAAAAAACCAATGTTTTGATCGGACAATGCGTCGTAACTCAGATGATTGCTCGCATTGGGCGTGCGCGTTAGAAAAAAAACACTCATTCCCCAACGTTGTAAAGCGTGCGCTGCAGCTTTGGAAGCACCCCCAGTGCCAATGATGAGAGCACGATCGAATTTGTTCTCTACAAAAGGCACAATGCTTCGAGCGAAACCTTCAACATCGGTATTGTAGCCGACCAATTGGTCATTTTCGAGTGCGATGCAATTCACAGAATTTACTTCAGCCGCCACAGGATCTAATTGGTCGAGGAAGGGTATTATGTCGACTTTATATGGAGCTGTTACATTGATGCCTAAAAGTTCCTGATCCTTGAACCACACCCTAAAGTCATTGAGGTTGGGCAGTGGGTAAGCCTCATAGATGGCGTCTTGCACATTCAATGACTCAAACTTGGTCTTGAAATAATCAGGCGAAAAACTATGCGTGAGCGGAAGGCCGATAAGGCCAAATTTCCTCATGCCTTTTTTCGTTTATTCATCCATGACTTCAGCACTTGCCAGATGATCGGCATCACAGATAATAGGACAATGCCCAATACAACCTTTTCGAAGTTGTCTTTGATGATAGGAACATTACCTAAAAAGTATCCTAGAAAACTGATACTAG
>JAIYCK010000075.1 GCA_027488055.1 Flavobacteriales bacterium
TATGGGGCTGTTGGGGCGTCAAGTGTTCCATTCCCGACACGGTAACTTTCACACCCGCGATGGCCAATACCACCGGACAATACACGTAGTAGCCAGTGATGTAATGTACTTTGCTGCCATTCCACAGCACAAGCATGAGCAAGATGCCGAGCACGGCACAAAATGCTGTCCAGATAAAAATCAGCAGGATTTGTATCGCATTAATAATCCAATCGAATAACTTCATGAGGGCGTTGATCTAATGGCCTCAAAGATAGATGATCCCCCCTTTGCCCTCCGCAACGGGCGCATCAATATTGTCCGACCATACAAAAGCCGCTATATTTGGACACCATGACTTGGACGCACTTTCATACGACCCTTGCACATGCACTGTGGTGTGTGATCATGGTCTGTGGAACTTCGCTTGAGCAAGCGCTGGCACAAGGCGATAGCAGTGCGGTTCGCAAAGTGAATACCTTGGTCATTCCCTTGGCGGGCTATACTCCTGAAACGGGATTTGGCGGAGGTCTCAGCGGCATTGTCCAATTCAAAGATCCCAAAAGCGATAGCCTCACTCCGTATTCCACCGTGCAACTCACAGCAGGCATCACCACCAATGGCCAATGGATGGTCGCTTTGCCTTTTGATATTTACTTCAATCAACGGGTGCATCAGATTACAGGCGAACTGAGCGCTCAAAAAAGTAAACTGCGCTTTTTTGGAGTAGGACACACTGCTGTCACTCAAACCGACGAGCGATTCGAAGCACTCATCCTCAGGGCACGGATGCAATACCTCAAAAAACTGGATGCCCATTTGTACCTCGGCGGTCGATGGTGGTATGAAAATTACGAGGTGGTGCAATCGGAAGATGGCGGACTCTTGTCGGACAACCGCATTGCGGGAAGCGAACGGCATACGTCCAGCGGTCCGGGCATCAACCTAGTGGTGGACGACCGTGATCAGATTTATTATCCCGAAAAAGGCCATTACTTGGAATTGGTGGTCCATGATCAGCGCCAACACTGGGGCAGCGATTACAACTATCTGCGGTATCGGTTGGACGCCCGTGCGTTTCAGCGCATAGGTAGAAGACAGATTTTGGCCACGATGCTGTTTGGTGATTTTATCCGAGGCGAAGCCCCTTATCCCCAACTGCCCAATATCGGCAGCCTCAAACGCATGCGTGGCTATTACGAAGGGCGATACCGCGATTACCAACTCAGCATGCTCCAAATGGAAGATCGCATCCGTGTGCATCGCCTTTTTGCACTAAGTGTTTTTGGGAGCATCGCCTATATGAACAACGCACAATTCGATTTGAAAGAGCCGGGTTGGCATGTGGCCGGTGGATTGGGATTGCGCTATTTTTGGAATCCTGCCTCACGCACCACCATCCGCTTGGACATGGCATTGGGCAGCGGCAAACCGCTTTTTTATCTGGCAGTAGGCGAAGCTTTTTAATCCCCAAAACGATCTGCTTCTCGCTTCAGATCTTTCAGTTTGCCGTCCATGCGCTTGTCGCCCACATTTTTACCTTTGGCCAAAGCAATTTTCACCTTCGCATGGCCCTTATCGCTTATAAATAATAAGGTGGGGATCACGGTAATGCCCGCGTCTTTGAGTTTGCGGTCGAATCGGCGCAATTCGGTTTTGGTCAAGAGCAACTTGCGAATGCGGCGTTCCTCGTGTTTCACATACCCTGCATTTTCATACGGCGAAATGTGAAGGTTGTATAAAAAAATCTCCCCGCGTTGGATCTTGCAATAGGCGTCCGACATATTGGCCTTGCCTGCGCGGATGCTCTTGATTTCGGAACCCATGAGCACCATACCCGCCACGAACTCTTCGAGCAGAAAATAGCGGTATTCCGCCTTTTTATTTTTGATCTCTACGGCCATGGTGATGTCCTCGGGGTGGGCAAAGGTAACCCATTCGGGCTTTTGCCTCGCCGATTGTATTGACTCAGGAACACAAGCGATGAAAAATAAATAGCCATTGACACCATTTGTTCCCGCTTGCGTATACATTTAGAGCTGATATCTGAATCAAAAAAAAAAACAGGATATCCAAACCATAGAACGATCGTCGCATGGCCGAAGGCAAAAGCAACCAGAAAACATCATGGGGCAAAAAAGTAATCTACTTTTTTCCATTTCAATTGCTCATGCTTTTGATCAAAAAAAATCAATTTGTCCTGCTCCTATGGGCCTTTTTATTCAGCATTGTGACGGGCGTATTTGCAAAAAAATTCGGCGTTCCCCAGCAGTTTTTGGTTCCTGAATATTTGGGCAACAACAATGTGGTGTCCTTCGGCATCTTGGGTTTTGCGATCGGCGGATTCATCACGGGGTTTCACTTGTTTGTGTATATCATGCACGGATATCGCTTCCCTTTCATCGCCACACTCAGTCGGCCTTTTCACAAATTCTCATTGAACAACAGTTTCTTGCCGCTGGCATTTGTGCTTTGTTATCTCTATGAGAGCGCTATTTTTCAGCACCAACGGGAGTTATTCTCCGTATCCAAAATCGTCATCAACCTATTGGGTTTTGTGGGTGGCCTGGTGCTTTTTCAGTTGTTGGATTATTTTTATTTCACCTTCACCAACAAGGACGCAACGGCCTTTGGCACTGCCCAAAAAGAACAGGAACCTTATACCAGCCCCATTCAATCCAACAACCGCTGGTGGCGCTGGCGCAGGGGCGGCATCAAACGCCATGTCGAAACCTATATTTCCTCCTATCGCCGCATCAGTCTTGCGCGTGATAGCGCTCACTACAGCCCCGAAATATTGGAGCAAGTCTTTGCCCAAAATCACATCAATGCCACCTACTTCGAAATTGCATTGGTACTCTCCTTCTTCCTCATTGGATCACTGAGTTCCTATCAGTTGTTTGTGATACCCGCCGCGGCCAGTTTGGTCTTGTTTTTCACCATCACCTTGATGCTTGTCAGTGCCTTTCATTCGTGGCTGAAAGGATGGACCATCACCCTTTTTGTGGTGCTGCTCGTGA
>JAIYCK010000041.1 GCA_027488055.1 Flavobacteriales bacterium
ATTGAATTGACGGCCAAGGAGCAGCGTATCTATCACATGGTTGACACGCTCAAGAATTTACCGCAATTTGTGACGGTGGCCAATGTGTTGAATTTGGTCGTCAATGGGTACAAGAAGATCGGGCTTTTTGAGTTGGGACCCTATTACACGATGTATAGCTTTAATCCAATCGAAGGCAATCGTTTTCGTTTGGGTGGCCGCACGAGCAATGACTTTAGTAAGAAGTTGATGTTGGAGGGGTACGTCGCATATGGATTGCGCGATGAACGATTCAAATATGGAGGAGGCTTCATTTATATTTTGAATAAAAATCCACGGATGTCTTTTGCAATGAATGCGAAGCGCGATATGGAACAGCTTGGCCAGTCCGACAATGCCTTTCGCCAAGACAATGTATTGGCCTCGCTTTTCCGGAGGAATCCGGCCACCAAACTGACGGATGTCACTCAGTTGCAAGGTTATTTTGAGCGTGAGTGGTTGTATGGTTTGAGCAATAAATTGTATTTTACTCATCGCGTATTGAAGCCCGCTGGCGACAACTTTAAATACACTCGATTTAGGCCCGAACTCACATCGGATCAGCAAGTGAGCTTTTTGGTGACATCGGAGTTGAGTTTATACACTCGTTTTGCATTCAAGGAGAAATTCGTGTATGGAGAATTTGAGCGTATCAGCTTGGGGACCAAATACCCCACCTTGGAGGTCCAATACAGTCAAGGAATTCCAGGGATCATGGGCAGCGAATTCAGATATCAGAAGGTGGTAGCGCGCGTTTCAGACAAGATACGCTTTGGACCATTTGGTTATTTGAACGCCCGAGGAGAGGTGGGAAGAATATTCGGCAACCTGCCATATCCGCTTCTGATGCTGCATCAAGGCAATGAGACATTCTTCTACGATGAGGCCTCTTACAACACCATGAATTTCTTTGAGTTTGTAAGTGATGAGTGGGCCAGTCTGTGGCTCTCCTACCATGCCGAAGGATTGGTGCTGAATAAAATTCCGTTGATGCGCCGATTGAAGTGGCGTGAGGTAGCTAGCGCAAAAGCCGTAGTTGGTGGGTATGATACCAAAAATGATTTGGTCCTGTCGAGGGATTTCAATGGCGATGGAGTGGCGGATATACAGTCATTGCGCCAACCATTTGTGGAGGCTGCCATTGGAGTAGAGAATATATTCAAGGTGCTGCGGGTTGATTTTATTTGGCGCCTGAGTTACCTTGACAACCCCAACATCGTGCGGTACGGTATCAGAGCCAAGCTTCAATTTGATTTCTAGTATACTGAAGCAATTTTGCAACGAGAAAGTTGGCCGAAACACCTTAATTTCGCGGCCGATATGCAAACTCAAGAAGACAAACTCAAGAAGGTAATATCGCATGCCAAAGAATATGGTTTTGTGTTTCCTTCTTCCGAAATTTATGATGGACTTTCAGCAGCTTATGACTACGGTCAGCTGGGTTCTGAACTCAAGAATAACATCAAGCAGTACTGGTGGTCGGCGATGACCCGCATGCATCAAAATATAGTGGGCATTGATGCCTCTATCTTTATGCATCCTACTACTTGGAAGGCAAGTGGACATGTCGACGCTTTCAACGATCCTTTGATCGACAACAAGGACAGCAAGAAAAGGTATCGTGCGGATGTGCTACTTGAAGATTACATCAAGAAGCAAGAGGAAAAGATCAAGAAGGAAATTGACAAAGCAAAAGGCAAGTTCGGGGATTCCTTTGAAGAAGAAAAATTCAGAGCCACCAATCCCAATGTGTTGCGCAGTCAAGAGAAGATCAACGCGGTTGAAGATCGCATGAAAGCGGCTTTGGAGGCATCGGATTTGGTCGCCTTGAAAGCGTTGATCGAAGAGTTGGAGATAGCTGATCCTGAGACAGGATCTCGGAACTGGACCGATGTGCGTCAATTCAATTTGATGTTCAAAACGGAATTGGGCGCTGTGAGCGGAGATGCAGGGATTATCTATTTACGTCCAGAAACAGCGCAGGGCATTTTTGTCAATTTTTTGAATGTACAGAAAAGCGGTCGTATGAAACTACCGTTTGGTATTGCACAAATCGGCAAGGCCTTTCGCAATGAGATCATTGCTCGCCAATTTATTTTCAGAATGCGCGAGTTCGAGCAAATGGAGATGCAGTTCTTTGTGAAGCCCGGCACCGAAATGGAGTGGTATGCTTACTGGAAGGAAGCACGTATGAAGTGGCATCAAGCCCTCGGTATTGGCGAGGATCACTACAAATTTCACGATCACCTCAAGTTAGCCCACTACGCCAATGGAGCGTGCGACATCGAGTTCAATTTCCCAATGGGTTTCAAGGAATTGGAGGGTATCCATTCACGTACCGATTTCGATTTGAAAAGCCACGAAGAGTTCAGCGGCAAAAAACTGCGCTATTTTGATCCAGAGACCAACGAGAGTTTCATCCCTTATGTAGTGGAAACCTCAGTGGGATTGGACCGCATGTTCTTGGCTGTACTGAGCAGTGCCTTGGAAGAGGAAAAATTGGAGGATGGCAGTGAGCGCACGGTTTTGCGCAGTCACCCAGCGCTTGCGCCAGTCAAGGTAGCGGTGTTGCCATTGGTCAAGAAAGACGGATTGCCCGAAAAGGCCAAAGAGATAGTGGACCTATTGAAGCATGATTTCAATTTGCAGTTTGATGACAAAGACGCCATTGGCCGACGTTATCGCAGACAAGATGCTATTGGTACGCCATATTGCATTACCATTGATAATGAGACCCTTTTAGACAATATGGTGACCATTCGCGAGCGTGACAGCATGCAGCAAGAGCGGGTGGCGATTCAAGATTTGCACGGCATCATTGAAAAGAAAGTAAGTCTGCGACACTTGTTACAAGCTAATTAATATAAAACTCAAACCTCATGAGCACCTACCAAATCGATCAATATTCATTCAAGGGAAAACGTGCATTGGTGCGCGTGGATTTTAATGTACCGTTGAATGAGGCCATGCAGATTACAGATGATACGCGCATGCGCGCCGCTGTAAAGACCATTCAGCGCATCAGTCAGGATGGAGGCAAGGTGATTTTGATGTCGCATTTGGGTCGACCAAAGAGCGGACCAGAAGATTGTTTTTCGCTGCGCCATCTCGTTGTGCATCTCAGCGAGTTGATTGGAAGACCAGTAGGTTTTGCGGAAGATTGTATTGCAGAAAAGGCTGCTACAGCGGTGAATGGTATGGCTGAGGGTGATGTGTTGCTGTTGGAGAATCTCCGATTCTACAAAGAAGAGGAAGCTGGCGATGAGTTTTTTGCAGGTCAGCTAGCTGAGAATGGAGATGTGTATGTCAATGATGCCTTTGGTACGGCCCATCGGGCGCATGCCAGTACGGCGGTGATAGCTCGTTTTTTTCCAACAGACAAGTTGTTTGGATACCTCATGGAAGATGAGGTGCAGAGCATCGAAAAGGTATTGAATGCCAATAAGAAACCGGTGACCGCGATTATTGGTGGCAGCAAAGTGTCGAGCAAGATTGCGATATTGGAGAACTTACTTCAACGCGTGGATCACTTGATCATTGGTGGCGGCATGGCTTATACCTTTTGCAAAGCAAAGGGCGGTCATGTGGGTAGTTCATTGGTAGAAGACGACAAATTGGAGATGGCCAAGGAGCTTATGGACAAAGCAATAGCCAGCGGGGTTACGATTCATTTACCCGTTGATAGCATTGTAGCGGATCGCTTTGCGAATGACGCACAGATACGCCAAATGGAAAGTGAGAAAATTGAAGAAGGTTGGATGGGTTTGGACATCGCTGAACAAGCGCGAAAAGATTTTGCGAAGGTGATAGAAGCAAGCTCAACTATCTTGTGGAATGGCCCCATGGGCGTTTTCGAGATGGAAAACTTTTCCCAAGGCACATTGGCTATTGCGCAAGCTTTGGTGCGTGCGACTTCCAAAGGCGCGTTCACTCTTGTGGGCGGTGGAGACAGTGTGGCTGCGATCAACCAGTTCCATTTGGCAGATCAAGTGAGTTATGTTTCTACTGGCGGAGGCGCCATGCTAGAGGCCTTGGAGGGCATCGATTTGCCGGGCATTGCCGCGATAAAAGCTTGATTTTTCAGGTGTTTTGCGTGACCAAATCGGGAATCGAAACACTATTTTGGGGACTGATTAGGGGTAAATGTCAACATTGAATGTATGCGAGATCAAATCAAATTCTTCTTTTTCATTGCGCTTTTCATTTTTGTTTTGAGGCCGCTTCCAATGCAAAGTCAGGCCCGCCTCACTATGAGAGCAGGGATGAATGTCTGTTCCAAGAACTTTAGTTATTGGGATTACGCATTTTATTATCAGGGACAATATCTTGATACAAGACCCGTATATGTCGCCAGTTTCTACAACTCCCCTACTTTTCAGGTGGGCCTGAGATCGGCCCTTGATGGAAATTTTGAAGGAGGATATGGGATTTCCGTTGGCAAAGCCAGCATCTATTCGGACCCAAGTATCGCAGCGTCAAGCGTGTACAATCGACATTTTATTTGGGTCGACTATTGGTTGCGCAATTGGTCAAAGATTGATGTAGGCATTGGTTCGCAAATAGCAATGCATACAATGGATGTCAAACAAAGGATTAATGTTTATGACTATGAACTTCAAAAATCAATTAAATATCAAGTTGGTACCCGTTGGAATTGCAAAGCCTATGAGTTGGCATTTATCAGTAGGCGTCGCTTTGGAAAACGCAGCGAACATGCGATTCATTTCTCGTTAGGTTTATCGGCGCAGTTGAATGATTATGTCAGGGCATTGCATGAATCGGATTACAATGAGCCTATTGGAGTCCAACAATGGGGAAGTGGCTGGCGAACTGGTTTGATGTATGCCTATATTTTTGGACAAAAAAATGATTGAAGATAGAAGAGCTATCTGAAGACAAGAAATATTGCTGCCTTTATATATATTTGATTTTCAAATTAACACATTCGTAAATTATAAAATAAAAAACGATTATGATGACTCGCTCGCTATTTTCATTTTGTTGATTTCGACAAGTGCCACTGTCTTCGCCCAACTTACATTAAAAGGCGGTTTAATGCAGCACTCAATGAGCACGATAGAATTGAATATCTATCAGCCTACTGGAGATATTTCGTTGTATCCAAATACTCCTGCCTCTGGAAGTAGTTTTCTAGTACCGATCCAATTTGGAGGGTCGTTTGGAGAGCGAACCTATGATGTTGGCGTTGGATTGAGATTCGGTGGTATGAAAATAGAGTTTGATGGACTAGAAACAAAGTCGAGTTTATTGTCCCCCCTTTTTTATGTGGATTATTATATCTGGGAACCGGCTGAATTTCTTCAGCTTGGTTTTGGAGCAGTAGTTTCATATTCCAAGGTGTCGTTTGATCGAGTGTACCGCGATGTTCCTGTAGAAGAGAGCACGGAGGACTTTGACGTAAAAAGCAAGTGGGCAGGCTTGGGTTACAGCGTGGGTGGACGTGTGCGGTATTGGCTAGACGAAGACTGGACCAGCGGTATCGAATTGGGTATTGGTTACAATTCCGATTGGCGTAAAGTCAAATCCCTTCAAATTGACAACGAGGAAGTTGCTTTTGACGCGATGAGTAGTATGTATACCATGAATACAGATGGGTA
>JAIYCK010000160.1 GCA_027488055.1 Flavobacteriales bacterium
CGTCGAGGTGATAATAATCTGGAGTACCGTTGTTCGTATTGCAGTCGCTGCTCGTTGCAGCATTGGTCCAACCGGTGGCCAAAGACCAACCGCAGTCGTCATTGGGAATCGCGCTGTAGGTCTCAAATCCTCCATTGGGGATCAGCGATGGACATTGGCTCCAAAGATCAATTTGTTGGAATGAGAGAGCACAAACAAGAACAAGAATGAAACGACTCATTTAATTGAGAAATAATTACAGCTCAATTCAACAAGTCGGCGACAAGGTTGTTCATGGATTAACAATTTTTGGATCGCTCCAAGTGACCCAAAAAAGATGAATTAAGCACCCGTAAATTGGGCTTTTCTTTTCTCCAAGAATGCAGTGACACCTTCGTTGTAATCATGGGTGTGACCAGCTGCAATTTGCAGACATTCCTCCGTCTCCAATTGTTGCTCCAAGGTATTTGAAAAACTCTCGTTCAGTGCTTCTTTGGTCAAGGCCAATCCGCGAGTGGGCATGGCGGCTACTTGAGCGGCGAGCTGCGCAATGTGCTCAGAGAAGGCATCATCAGCGACGACTTTATAAACCATACCCAAACGCTCGGCTTCTTCTGCCGATACCTTGTCGCCCAGCATCATCAGCGCACTGGCTTTTTGGAAGCCCACAATACGCGGCAGGGTATAGGTGCCACCACTATCTGGGATCAATCCAATTTTAGAAAAAGCTTGTATGAAACTCGCGGACTGCGCGGCGATCACGATGTCGCAGGCCAAAGCGATATTGGCACCCGCACCCGCCGCAACGCCATTGACTGCAGCAATAATGGGTTTCGGTGTTGCCCGAATCAAACGAATAATCGGGTTGTAATGCTCTCCCAAAATGGTCTTCAAGGGCGGACCGTTCGGATCGCTCACTTCTGCCAAATCTTGACCTGCACAAAATGCTTTTCCATTGCCTGTTAGCACAATGCAACGCACAGCTGGATCATTGCCGGCAGCCTCCAGTTGCCCTTGCAAAGCCAAGGCCATTTCACGATTGAAGCTATTGAAGACTGTTGGACGGTTGAGTGCGATGTGCAATACTGCACCGTTCTGTTGGATATCTAAAGAATCAGACATGCGTGTTATTATTTCTTGAAACGTTGAATTATTTTATAGATCAATTGAATGATCAAAGCGCCAAATACACTTTTGATCGCCGCTGCTGGAAAAAGAAATTGCAGTTCTTCCCACCAACCGATGCGACCCATTTGGGTGGTCCAAAATAGCCCACACACTAAGATGATCAAATGGCCTAAAAACCACAGCAAGATAGCCGTCATTTGTTTGGCAAACATATCGATTTCAGTCAGGTAGCCAGTCACCAAGGATGCAACCAAGAATCCAAAGAAATATCCACCATAGGGGCCATATAATTTAGCGATTCCACTGGTGTAATCTGCAAAAACAGGGAGGCCAGCAAATCCCATAGCGATATAGAGGAGTGTGGCCAAAAATCCAATTCTCCAGCCAAATGCGATCGATCCAAAAAGGATGATCAAGGTTTGAAGTGTAATTGGTGTCATTCCATCACCCTTGATCACGATCGGGGCCAGCGTGCTCAGTAAAATCAATTGAATCACCAATTTGATAGTGAAGTCGGTGATGTAGGCCGGATGGAATTTAAGGGTTCTAAAAAGCATAAAGTGTGATTTCCGAATGAACGTTCGGTATTAGTTGCGGATGATAGTCTTGGTGCCTGGTGTCAACAGTAATTCGTTGTTTTTGCGATTTACATCGGCCATACCTTTGAATGGATCTATTGTGATGCTTTCGATTTTATCGGAGGGCAGATCCAACTCAAAAGTATACGTAGGCTCTACCCATGTCCAGTCGGGCATGACCTTCCACTTGCCTTTGTATCCATCTGCAGGCTTAGCTCCGCGCATCAAATCCAACGGAATGACGAAGGTGGTGTATTCACCCGTGGTGAGCTTGACTTCAACTTCGACTGGCATGATCATACTTCCCACACGCTCCAATGTGACAGTCGTGCTTTTGGAATTTGATTGAAGTGATTTAATTCCGTAATCTATGGTTTTGGTGGTGTGAACGAAGTATTCATTGTACCAATCGAGTTCCATACCGCTCTGCAATTCCATGATGCGCAGAAAGTCATTGGCATTCGGATGTTTGAATTTCCACGTATTGTAATAATTGAGCATCGCTGTGCGGAAATGAAATGTACCTATGATGTATTCCAATTGAGCCAGATACACTTCTCCTTTGCTATAGGCGGCAGTGCCATAAGCATAATTGGTTTCAAAGTGATCCGCATGGATGTCCAATGCTTCTTCTTTGCCCGATTGTGCTATTTCAATATAATCGCCGTAGGCATTAGCATGGCCACTGGGCATACCTGACTTGAAGAGGTAATCCATTGCCTCGGCAGAAGCAAAACTTGTAAAGCCCTCGTCCATCCAGCAATAGAGACTTTCATTGGTAGCAAGCACGCCTTGATACCAGGAGTGTGCCGCTTCGTGGATACTGACGCCCACTAAACTTGGAAGTTTGCGATTGCCAGTGATGAGCGTAGCCATGGGATATTCCATACCGCCGTCGCCTCCCTGAATGATGGAATATTGGGCATAAGGATACGCTCCGAAATTCTTGCTCAAGAAGTCAAATGCTTTTCCAATCAAGGGCTGTGCCTCTTTCCATGTTGGACTATAGGCTTGATCTTTTTGATAAAAGAAACGGAGCAAAGGACCATTGGTCACTTGGTAAGTATCATGGGTAAAATCGGGATCAGCGGCCCATACAAAATCATGCACGTTGATCGCTTCGAACTTCCAAACATGGTTGAGTCCTTTGGATGGCTTAACCTTGTCGTCAGGGACATATCCTTTTCCTATTTCTTCAGCATTTTTTAAGATCCCTGTTCCGCCGATGGTGTATTTGCGATCCATTGTGATTTGTACTCGGTAATCTCCCCAAACACCGTAAAATTCGCGCCCTACATAGGGATTGGCATGCCAGCCTTGGTAGTCGTATTCGCACAATTTGGGATACCATTGGCTCATGCTATAATCAATTCCTTCTGCATTGGCGCGGCCGCTTCTGCGAATCTGTATGGGCACTTGACCATCAAAGGTGAGTTCCAACTTGGCTGAGGAATGTGCGGGAATAGGTTGTGTGAGTTTCACTTCGAGGATGGTGCCATTTTCAAAAAGTTCTACAGGTTTGCCGTTCACTTTTAAACTGCGCACATGGCAATGGCCTTCTTCGTTACGTTGTAGCTTGGAAATACGGTCGCTCACTCTTTGATCTGGATCTTCGATGCTGAGGCTGCGCACATCCATGGCGCTGCCCGGTTGAAAGGCGTTGAAGTACAAATGAAAATATAAATGCGTGAGTGCCTCGTTACTGTTGTTGGTATAGAGGATCGTCTCGTCGCCTTGGTATGCGTGGGTTGAATGGTCTAGGTTGACATTGATGGTGTATTCCACGCGTTGTTGCCAGCGATTGGTTTGCGCCCATGCACCGAACGTACTTGCGCAAAGGAGGATAGAAAAAAGAAATTTCTGCATGCTAATTTGATTTTTTGCTTTGACGTAGGCAAAGACTTTACCGCAAATGTAATAGGCTGGCCGAATCAATTGGTTCAAAATATGAGAAGGGGAGTGAAAGCTGTATCGCAGCCAAATCGGTCGCTCCGTTAGGTAGAATAATTTACCTTCATTTTTTTAGGATTACGGATCTTTAAGAGCGGCTCCAAGTCAATTCGCCATCACACGATGCAAGGCATATCCGCATGTGCTGAGAACGAAGTCCTTACCACACATGCGCGCCATCGCCTTCCCACAACCCTTTCAGTTTGAGGGCTTGCTCGAGCACATCGCGCACACAGCCTGCGCCGCCATTGAACGGCGAGATATAGTCTGCGATGGCCTTCACTTCCTGGCAGGCGTCGGCAGGACAAATGGAGAGCCCTACCTTTTGTAACACGGGGATATCCGGCATGTCGTCACCCATGTAACAAATTTGTTCTGGTTGCAATCCATAGGTGTCCATGAAATGTTGCAGCACAGCAATTTTGTCCGAAGAACCCAAAAAAATGTCTTTCATCCCGAGCATTTCAAAACGCTTGCGCACTCCTTCGCTTTTGCCTCCGCTGATAATGGCCAAATGAAGTCCGCGTTTTACGGCCAATTGGGTGGCATATCCATCGCGCACATTCGCAGTTCGGATTTGCTCTCCATCGGGCATACACAATACCGTATTGTCGGTAAAAACGCCGTCCACATCAAAGCAAAAAACGTTGATTTGTTTTAATAAAGCTTTATAATTCATGGTGCTCATAGAGGTCTGTTATTCGCTGGGTAAAGTCGTTGTAAATAGCCAATAGGCTTGGGTTTCGTTGCAGCAATTGACGCTGTGCGGCCAAGGTACTTGAATCGCCTCTGCGCGCTGGTCCTGTTTGCGCGTCGTAAGGACCTGATTGTTCTAACTTATGTATGTGTCCTTTGAGCAACGGCAAAAGCATGCCAAAGGAAGCGTCGTTGTCTTTTGGGAGCAGTTGTTCACTCAGATAGTACAAGTGGTTTACGAAATTATTGGCAAACACAGCGGCCAAATGAATGCGCTGGCGTTCATCATCCTGCGCTGTAATAATGGTGCGGTGATCTGCAGGCAACCATTCGGTTAGATGGGTGCGTATTTCTGTGGACTCGCTTTGTATGACCCATTGCCAATCTGTTGTTTGAGGACGGATACCAGCAGTGAGTGATAGCAAGGGCCACATGACAGCTCTCTTGGGTTGTGCAATGGCCTCAATGGGTGTCATACCAGAGGTATGCACTATCAAAGCATTGGTCGACAAGCGCTGCGATATCATTGAGATGCGGGCGTCGGGTACGGCCAGAAAGACCACATCTACATCGCTGGGAATGCGCGCTGCCGATGGCAACAATTCAACACCAAAACCAGCAGCAAATGTTTGGGCGCGCTCATGAGCACTGCTAGGCACAATGCCTACGCAGGTATGCCCCGCTGTTCCAAGGACATCGGTAAGATGCCAAGCCACATTTCCGGTGCCAACGACTACAAATTTCATTCAACAAAGATGTAGCAGATTTACACAATTTGGACATATCAGAATCCCTGCTTATCCACAACTGCTGTGCGCATTTACCCCTGAACAGGTCAGAAAACAGGGCCAATTGTCCTACCTTGCAGCACCAATTAGAAGGTATTTATGAACGGATTTGAATTAATTACGCCAGGTAAATTCAGGGACTACGAACTGCTCGATTGCGGCAATTTTGAGAAATTGGAGCGTTTTGGGGAGTACATAACCATTCGTCCTGAACCTCAAGCGGTATGGCCGCGGTTATGGTCAGAAGCGGAATGGAAGAAAAAGGCTCACGTGCGCTTCGTCCAAAAGTCTAGCAACAGCGGCGATTGGCAGAAGTTGAAACAAATGCCAGATCAATGGAAAATGCAGTACGTATTGCCCAATAAGAAATCCATTGTCTTCAGATTGGGATTAACGGCCTTCAAACATGTGGGTATTTTCCCCGAACAATCGGCCAATTGGGATTTCATCGTAGAATCCATTCAAAGCATGCCTGTGGAACGTCCCAAGGTGTTGAACTTATTTGCCTACACAGGAGGCGCATCACTCGCTGCATGCGCCGCCGGAGCTGATGTCACGCACGTGGACTCCATCAAACAGGTGCTCAATTGGAGCAATGAGAACAGACAACTCAGCGAGCTCGGTGAGATACGCTGGATGTTGGAAGACGCTCTCAAATTTGTACAGCGCGAAGTACGCAGAGAGAATACCTATCAAGGAATCATATTGGATCCACCTGCCTTCGGTCACGGCCCCAAAGGCGAGAAGTGGAAGCTGGAGGAAAACATTGCAGAAATTGTACAAGGGGTGCTGGAATTGCTCGATTCTAAACACCATTTTTTAATTCTCAATGCTTACAGTTTGGGCATGTCGGCTTTGGTACTCGAAAATTTATTGAAAGCACATGCCGGTCAACAATTGCATATTGGTGAATTGTACTTGCAAGCACAAAGCGGAGTGAAGCTACCACTCGGTGTGTTCGGTCGTTTTCTAATCGTACACAAATCGTAATGGAAGCCCAGCATCATGATCAACAGATGCAGCGCGACTTGCAGCGACTGATTCCTGAATTATCAACGCGATATGGAGTCATTCGTTTGGGATATTTTAGGGCCTACACATCCAAGCATCTCAAGCCCAAGGCTGAGATCAATATATTAGTGGAGCTCAAAAAACCATTGGGTTGGAGTTTCTTTGAAATGAAGGAATACATCGAGCGCCGATTGATGACCCGCATTGATGTGGTTACATCCAATGGATTGAAAATTTTGTACCGAGATCAAATCTTAGAATCCGTCACATGGCTGTAAAACGCGTCAAACGATTTGATCCGCTCATTCCAATTTACTTGGATGAGATGATTGGGGCCATCGTTCAGATTTTGAAGTACACCGAGTCGCTTACCTTGGAGCAATTTATACTGCAGCCCATGGCTTGCGATGCCATACAGCATCAGTTCGAAATCTTGGGTGAAGCTTCCTCACATATTCCCTTTTCTGTGCGCAAGAAATTTCCTCATATTCCATTTGAATTGATGTACACCTTACGCAATCACATTGCGCACGAGTATTTCGACATCGACTATGAAATAATTTGGCACATCATTCAGTTGGATTTGCCAACCAATTTGCGCGACCTCCAAGAAATGCGCAAGAGCAGCGTGGTGGCCAATGCGGCAGGTGAATAATTTGTGGGAATTGTTTTTAACAAATAGGCTCGCTTTTCAAGCATCTTTGTGATATGAAGAATTGGTTTTTAATCCTCTGTGTATTTTCCATTTGGAGCTGCAATACACCCGAATCCAATGTGCAACCGAACGAACGTTCGGATCGTACCAAATTGATGATTTCAAATATGAAACTAGCCAGAGACCCTCATACATGGTCCAAACCCAATCAAGCGCGTGTAGTTCATTTGGATTGGAACGCCAAGGTAGATTTCACAACCAAGACCATACAGGCAGTAGCCACTTACGATATCGACAATATCACCGATACCAGCGCGATCGTGCTGGATGCAAAGGGACTTCGGATCTCAAGTGTGCAAGTGGATGGCAAAGAGGTGGCCTACCAATTGAGTGAGGAAAAGCAATTTATAGGCAGTGCGCTCAGCATTCCGATTGATAGTGCTTCTAAAAAAATTAGTATCGCTTACGCCACAACGGATGCAGCCGAGGCTTTGCTTTGGGTTGATGGCGAGCATCCTTTTTTGTTTACCCAGTCCCAAGCCATCTTAGGTCGGACTTGGATACCTTGCCAGGATAGCCCAGGTGTTCGAATAACGTACAATGCCACGGTCGAAGTACCAAGTGACCTCATGGCCTTGATGAGCGCAGAGAATCCTACAGTCAAATCAGCGGACGGCAAATACACCTTCAAAATGGATCAGCCGATCCCCGCTTATTTGATTGCGTTGGCCGTGGGCGACATTGCCTTCAAACCCATTGGAGCGACCACAGGTGTGTATGCCCAACCAGATGTAATTGACCTTGCAGCGAGTGAGTTCAGTGAGATGCAACAGATGGTCGATGCCGCAGAAAAATTGTATGGTGACTATGTCTGGGGTAGATATGATGTATTGGTTTTGCCAGCGGCCTTCCCATTTGGCGGCATGGAGAATCCGAAACTAACCTTCGCTACGCCCACTATTCTGGCGGGTGATAAGTCCCTCGTATCCTTGGTGGCTCATGAGTTGGCGCACAGTTGGAGCGGCAATCTAGTGACCAATGCCACTTGGAATGATTTCTGGCTCAACGAAGGTTTTACGGTGTATTTTGAACAACGCATCATGGAGGCCGTGTATGGCAGAGAGCGGTCTGAAATGCTTGCTCAGTTGGCACGACAAGACTTGGATGCAACCTTATTGGAACTCAAAGAGGCCGATATGAACGCCGATACCCGTTTGAAATTGGCCTTGGAGGAACGCAGTCCAGACGATGGCATGACGGACATCGCTTACAACAAGGGCTATTTCTTCCTGCGTCTCATAGAAGAGACCACGGGAAGAGAGAAGTTTGATGCTTTTTTGAAGGAATACTTTACATCCCACGCTTTTCAGGTCATGGAGACCGAATCGTTTTTGGCCTATTTGCGCAAGAACCTCCTAACACCTGAACAAGAATCTGCGATCAATGTGCAGGACTGGGTGTATGGCGAAGGCATTCCCAGCAATATTCCAATTGTGAATACCCAAAAGTTCATTTTGGTCGATAATGTGCGAACAAATTGGGAGGCCGGGAAGATCCAAGCGAACAACATTGGCTGGGCGAAATGGTCGTATCAGGAGCGCGTGCACTTCGTGAGCAATCTTTCGCCTGCTATCCATGCGGGCAAAATGCAAGAATTGGATGACGCTTTCGAAATCAGCTCAACTGGCAACAATGAAGTGCTGTTTGTGTGGCTCTTGAAAGCCATTGATCGCAAATACACGCCTGCTTATGGAAAACTGCGCGAATTCCTCGTTACCGTGGGGCGTCGCAAATTCGTGAAACCGCTGTACGAAGAATTGGTGCGCACGGATCAAACAGCAATTGCCCAAAAGATCTATCAAGTGGCGCGCCCTCATTATCATGCAGTGACCGTTGGCAGTGTTGATGCATTGCTGGCTTCCACCTCAAAATCAAACTAACAGATACTTTTTAAATCCGATACGCGTTCAGCGTCTGAATCTAATCAAGGAAACATGGAATACTTCATTCTCACCGCTCTGGCACTCATTGCCTTTTTCTCATTGGCTTATTGGATGTACAATGCTTGGTTGCAATTGCAAGAGCGCAAATGGACCTTCACGCTTAAGCAAGACAATAACAAGGCGCTTTCAAGCTTGCGCATCACAGCCTATGAACGGCTGACGGTAATGTTGGAACGCATCACACCACAAGCGATGGTCATGAGGCATAATACAGGCGGTATGTCGGCCCAGGCGCTGCAATTGGAGCTCATCCGTGCCGTGAGAGAGGAATTTGAACACAACGTATCCTTGCAGATTTATGTATCTGCCGATTGTTGGGCCAAGATGATTGAAGCCAAAGCAGAGACCACTCAGTTGATCAAGATTGCCTTTACTCGCTTACCGAGCGGACATTCGGCCTTGGAACTAAGTGGCGAGATATTGCGCATAGAAGCAGAGGTAGGGAATCCAGCTATCCGTCAGGCTTTACACGCCGTTCGCATCGAGATGGCTCGGAATTATTGATTTTCAATTAGGTTTTTAGATTTATCAGCGGCGTTTTTTTGGCAACAGGTAACCCCTAAAATACCGAAATCCCCAACGCCGTTGCATCGAGGATTTCAGACTAAATTACCTAAACAAATTCTATATAATTAACCAAAATAGCCATTGGCTTGCCGTTGCAATACCCAATGACACGTCTTAATGCTTATGGGGTCCACTGTTGTTTGCTTATCAGCAATGCTTCCTGCACTGTAATGCGTTCTCCGTTGTTGTAAGCTGTCACGAAGGGGCCTTTGAAACCTTCATGCGCCGCAGTGATCGAGGTACGAGCATCGCGGGCTTCAGTGTAATTGGTAAACTTACCAGTGGTGTATTTTACCCAGCCTTCGTGGCGTTCAATATTAAAGGCATCTTCAAATTTAAATTTAGACCTCATATAGGTTTTATTAACAACACGGTGTGCGGCCATGATTTGAACCTTGTAAGTGATACCTACCTCAGGATCAGGAATATTGGCAATCGAACGATCGTTCGTTTGGGTTGAAGCACTTGCATTTTCGTTGGATTCGGAACCCGTGGACTTCACGGGGGAACTAATTTTTCCATGATCAACTTCCACGTTTGAAGAATTCACCTCCTCGGTAGTTTCGATTACATTCGTATCTACTTTGGTCTGAGGCAGGGGAGTAGTATCCACTCCTACAAGCGGCTCACCTGCCATGGAGGTCGTCTCAATCGCCATGTTCATTGGATTACCATCTTCCGTATAGGACAGCTGCCCGGTGATGATGATCGAGGTTTCAGGTGATAAACAAGACACGCGATAAGCCACTTCGAATTGTCGAGCCTGGGGGACTTCAAACCAAACGAATTTGATGGCGTTCTTTTCTTGAGTAACTAC
The DNA here is from genome assembly GCA_027488055.1 of Flavobacteriales bacterium. Taxonomy (GTDB): domain Bacteria; phylum Bacteroidota; class Bacteroidia; order Flavobacteriales_D; family Sanyastnellaceae; genus CANHSF01. The sequence goes on from JAIYCK010000160.1 coordinate 10,173, forward strand.
CGCATTGGATGCGTTCACACTCTGTGTTTTGCAATTGGCGGGCACCGACTCCATGATTCTTCCAAAGCCTACAATGGAGTTGTTCGTCACTTTGACTTTGACTTGATATTCTGAATCCGATATTTTGGAAATGATACGCTCGCAGGTCATTTCTTCAAAGGTTTTCTCCACCTTGATATTTTCCATCGACTCAGGAACTTCGTATTGTGTGATGGTCAATTTTTTCTCCACTTGAATGGTTTTGGGGTCCATCATGTAGTCTTGACGCAGGTTCTCGTTCACATAACTGAATTTACCATTCACATTGAATTGGCCCTCCATGGTTTCGGGGCATTCTAAATAATAGCTGATCGTAAATTCCTCTTCTGTAGGTAATGCCATCCATACCAATCGAATTTGACCGCCATTAAAAGTGAATGAAGCGTCCTTGTTTTCGTTGGGGCTAGCTACGAAGCCCATGGGCAGATTGATTTCCATTTTTGCAAATCCCTGAATAGCACCTTTGCTAATGGTAAGCTGGACCAATGTCTTTTCTCCTTGTTGGATGCGCGCGGGCAAGCGATGGTCGATCAAAATATCTTCGGATGTGAATAGGCCAGTGATGAGCACACCAATGACGTTGAATAGGAGCAAGAGCGATTTAAACATACCGATCAATTTAGTAAGCCGCGAATCCTATCAGAGCCGCGCAGAGAATGTCATTCCGCACTGATCCGTCAGCTTTTCAAAAGTGAGGGGGAACTAGCACGTTTTTCATTGCTTGGCAATTCAATTGCAAACAAGCCAATGTGAATTCGAATGAGTGTTCGGTAAAGATTAAAAAGGATATCGAAATTTTATTTCTGACGGAGCAAGTCATCGTACAATTGAGCCACATCATTCACCAATCGCACATAGCTATATCGGTCGGTGACGAAGGTTCTTCCCAGTCGCCCCATGGCTGCACGATGATGCGCGTCGTTCGCCAAATGGATCATGGCGTCCGCAAAGACGATTGGATCGTGGCTGCGCACAATGAGACCGGTACGATTTTCATTGACACAATCGGCCACTCCGCCGACATCGGTTGTGATAACCGGTTTGCACGCCGCTTGCGCTTCGATCAAACTCACAGGGGTGCCCTCGTTGAGCGATGTCATAGCCACCATGTCCAATCCTGCCAAGGCGACATCGACTGCTTTGATCCAAGAGGTGAATTGAAGTCGATCGGAAGCGAGTCCATATTGCGCAGCGATCGATCCCCACATGGCTTGTAGCTCCTGCATGCGCTCTCCATCGCCCACAACAAAGGCCACTAACAGCGGTTGTGATGAGGCGGCTATTCCGAAGGATTTCAAAAAGAGCTCGTGCTGTTTGATCGCGGTGAGGCGTCCAATGATGCCAATGGCCACTTGATTTTCTTGCAGGCCATATTGTGTTCGAAATAGCGCGCGTTTGGTGACTTGTTCCGTTTCGAATCGACTCAAGTCGAATCCCAGCGGAACGACGTGCATTTTGCGCATGGGAACAATGCCGTGTAGTTCGCTGATCTCTTTTCGTTGGATGGGACTGATGGCGATCACCGCTGTGGTCATGCGCCCCAACATGCGTTCGATGGATTTGACCAAGGTGTTTTTAAAACCTGTAAAGTATCCGCTAAACACATGGCCGTGATAGGTATGGACCACCACGGGCACACCGCACCAACGCGCTGCGATTCTCCCCAATGCGCCTGCTTTGGCGGCATGGGTATGCACAATGTCGGGTTGCACTTGTCGGATGATAGCACACAGTTTACGAAAGGCCCTCCAATCGTCGAGCAATCGAACACGGCGCCCCATTTCGGGTATTTCCATGTATGGAACACCCAGTTGATCCAAAATGTATCCACTGTGCGCTTCATGTGCTTGCGGGCTGCCACCTACTAATATGGTTTCATAATCCGAGGGTAAATACTTACTCAGATAAGCCGCATTGTAGGTGGGACCTCCAATGTTGAAACGGTTGATGACGCGCAGGATACGTGGCATAATTGCTAGCAATGTTAGCCCATTTTGGGGATGGAAGGCCTGATGCGGGCCAAAATCACTGAAAAAACAAGAGGGTTTTTGCGGTTGGTAGGAGTTTAGTGGTATGTATTTCAGTGTGTTGGCGTATATTTGCGATTGGGATTTGAACAGGCCTTTAAATTTTATTTTTATTCCATTCAGGTATTGTATCCTTGAAAGGTCTGTTGTATATTTGCCGCCCGTTTATAATAATTGCAAGTACAATGAAAAAAGGTATACATCCAGAAAACCACAGAACAGTCGTTTTCAAAGACATGTCAAACGAATATTCTTTCCTAGGAAAGAGCACTGCGAACACCAAGGAAACTGTACTTTGGGAGGACGGCAATGAGTATCCGATCATCAAATTGGAGATCTCACAC
>JAIYCK010000316.1 GCA_027488055.1 Flavobacteriales bacterium
ACTATGCGGGAAGACAGATGGTGATGGCTTGCAATGGGGGCGCCTTGACAGTAGTGGATTGCACTGACAAGACAGATTGTCAATTGGTGACTTCTTTGATCTATCCCGACTTAGGATATGTGCATCAAGGCTGGGTTTCCAAGGATAAAAAACACTTTTTGGTGAATGACGAGTTGGATGAAGTGGCCTTCGGAAATGACCAGTTACCCTACGGCACTCGCACGCATATATTCAATATCGAGGACATGGACAATGTGGTCTACATGGGCTTCTTTGAAAACGATAATTTGGCCATTGATCATAATTTGTATATCCAAGATCAATTCGTCTACGAAAGCAATTATCGCAGCGGTGTGCGCATTTTGGATGCTGTGAAAGTGAGCGATGCCATTTTGAAGGAAGTTGGATATTTTGACTTGTTCCCACAAAACGACAATGCACAGTTTAGCGGCACTTGGTCTAACTATCCTTATTTGCCCAGTGGTTTGAATATTGCTACTTCTATGTACGAGGGCTTTTTTATTTTAAAACCACGCGTCCTCTTCGCTGAGCAAGCGCAGTGGGATCTTTGTTTAGTGGATCAGATTCAGTTTTCATTTGTAGTCAATGGGGCTCTCGCATTTCCACTTACCGCCAATGTGAGCGGTATCCCGGGTGTGACGGCGTCGTCCATTACCGTGGAGGGTCCCGGCACATACAATCTGCCGATAGCCGGTTTTCTTGGGCTGCCTTCGGGCACCTACGAGGGCAATGTCACTTTGTCTACTTTGTTTGGTGAACAATACCTCATCCCCTTTACCACCGTCCTCAACGGTGCGGCGCCTTCGATTCCCACGATCATTGCGCCAAGTTTCAATGGTTTTGTCAATGTCAATGATCCATCGATCATCGTCAGCTGGAGTGGGTCAAATGCTACATCCTACGAAGTTGAATTGGCCACAGACGAGCTTTTCACCTCGATTGTTGAAACGCAAACCACTTCGGCCACGAGCATTGTGTTGAACTATATGTTGCCTTTGGGCGACTATTATGTGCGTATCCGCGCCAATAACGAATGCGGTCAAAGTGCATGGACTGTAGCCAATATGTTCGCTGTGCTGGATGTGAATGTGTCTGAAGTGAGTTTGAACAACAATTTACGTGCTTGGCCCAATCCAGCTCAGACGGCGTTCACATTGCGCGCCGAGGGAACTCTCGGTGATGTGGTAGCATATGACGCTATGGGCCGCAAGGTCATGCAAATCCAATCGAACCAAAGCCGTTTGACATTGGATGTCGCAACATGGACAGCAGGTGTTTATACGATTGTGACCAACCAGGGCCGCATTTCGATGGTGAAAGAATAACCCTACCCGAAAATAGGAAATGAAAAAAGGATCGAAGCTACTTCGATCCTTTTTTATTGTGATCCCGAAGGGACTCGAACCCCCATCAAAGGAACCGGAATCCTCCATTTTATCCATTAAACTACAGGACCAATAAGAGGGCGCAAATGTACTATTATTTGAGGCTTGCCAGAACGTAAGACGACATTAAATCTGTACGGCTCAACGAATGATCCAAAACCTAAATGGGATTATTGACAGGTGTAATCTTGATCGCTCGAGTTCTCGTCGCAGAAATTCAACTCCGAAGTGTATTCGCTCGTGACCAAGGCTACCAAATTACCGATGTTTGGCGCACCGCCAGCCGATGTGCTAGTGAGCTTGAGATTGTCCAAGCGACGCACCGAACGTGACGCCCAGAGTCCAAGACCGTTGTCAATGTTAGTATGCACGGGGCGTTCTTGCACAATGCCACTCACTGGCGAACTGACTTCGATGTAGGTGTTCAATTGGTCGTTGCCCATGGATACCAACAAGTCAAATGGACGTGTGCTAGCCTCCCCAGCTGTGCCGATTACGCGCTTGATGAGCGGATTCGCCGCAATCTTACCTTGCAAATAACTAAAGAAACTTCTTCCCGAAAAACGCATGGTGATCGAGCTTTCATTGCCTGTGGCCTCGATGGTCCCCATTGGGAAATCGATGTACTGTTGGGTCACGATTGGAGTGCCTGTCCATTCGGTGGTCTCGTAAAGAAATTCTGTGTAATAGAATCGCAAAACGGAGCTGTAAGCAGCCACATTTTCAGCAGTGTTGAATTTGATCGATGAGGTGGTTTGATACGTGATATTGCCGCCACTGCTTTGCGCTAGGATAATGCTTCCGTCCACTTGAGGGGTCAAAAAATTGATTTGCTCATTGCGCACGACATCGGTAACAGCGCTCACATCTTCCTTGTTGGCAAAATCAAGCACGATACGGTAAGTGGCACCCGTGGTAATGCCGTTGGGTGTGATGAAGTAATAAAGCGTTTGCTCTGGACCATAAAAAATGCCATTGACAGACTTATTGGCCACCGTGGTTGCTTGCAAATCGAAGGTATTAACAACTTCTCCATTGGTGTTTAACTCTTGTACGCTTTTGCTTACAAAATCACTTTCCTTGTACTCGCTGCTGTCACGGATCATTGCATAATCATTGTTATTGCCCTCACCGAGGAAGGTCCGTGTGATGCGCACCCATTGGGTGTCCAAGGCATTGAAAACACCATCTGTGTTGGGATCTGGATCGATCAGGCCAAAAATAATGGTAGTGCTTTTGTAAGGCGCGTTGAGTTCTACTTCTTCGCTGCAACCAATCCACATCATGGCGGAGCAACAAATAGAGAATATGTAAAGCAAACTTTTCTTCATAAAAAATGCGAGAATTGAGTCCAAAAGTAAGACATTATTGGCTTGGATCGAGCGTATTCAATTGGTTTGGCCCCCAATAGAAGTCATTTGTTGCTTTTCAAAGACTTACTAGAAACTGCATTGTATCTACTCCGTCGGCATAATCAGTCCATTGAGGTGTTTGTGCGCTGCCCAAGTCCAACCCGTTCACACCCACACGGCATTGAATCGCTTCATGCAATGATTCAAGCTTCAGTTCAAGCTCTGAAAGGTTGTCATAAAACTCATAAAAAAGCGAAGCTGTTGGACACGCGATGCGCTCATCTTTCTTCAGTAGGATAAAGCCATTGTCTAGCAAATCTTCACGGTTGAGCAACCAAACGGCTTTGTTGTAATCGTAATTGTTGGCGTATTTGGCGTGGTTTCCGATCTCGCGAAAAGGGTAAAAGGCATTGAAAAGACGATCCAAATCCATGCCTTGTGGCAAATAAACCTTGGATACGTTGCGGCATCCCAAGCCGAAATAGGTGAAAATATCTTTTGCAAGCGCATGCAGTTCTTCGGGTGACTCCTGCCCGTGCAGGACGGCAATGCTGGTGCGGCTTTTTCGGATGATATGGGGAACACCTCCGAAGTAGGCCTCGAAATAGCGCGAACTATTATTGCTTCCTGTGGCGATCACCGCATCAAATCCTTCTAATCGTTCGATGAATGCGAACCGCGCAGACCAGGTTGGATCAAACTTGCAGATCCAATGCATAAACATGGGGATGAGTATCTTATCGTCCTTGGATAGCTTGATGAGTGCGCGGTGCCCGCTTGCAAGCACGCATACAATGTCATGAAAACCCACTGCGGGGATATTGCCTGCGCAGATGATGCCCACTTGCTTTGGAGCACCAGTGGTGCCATACGCTGACATCCAAGCAGACATACTTTCAGGCTGCAGTAATTTACTCCATTCATGGAGTGCTTGGTTGCATGCATCGGCCGTAAACCATCCGTTGTGATGGTGCGCAGTTTGTATTTGCGTCAAGGCTTCTTCGTATTCTTCCTCTGTTAATCCACAGGCAAAACCAGGCCATTTAGCTTGATTGGCGAGGTGTCCGAGGAGTTGTCCCAATTGAACAAAGGGCTCTATAGGTGGTTTATGCATGCGATATTGGTTTTTTTGGCGGTCATCAAATCACCCTTTGGAGGTATATTTGTGTGTCAGCTAGAAACGAACTAATTTCGCGCAAAATTAATTAGGACAGAGTGTTATGGCGATAATGATTACAGATGAGTGCATTAATTGTGGAGCATGTGAGCCAGAATGCCCCAACAATGCAATCTATGAAGGTGGTGCAGAGTGGAAGTACAGCGACGGAACGGGGCTGAGAGGAATCATTACCCCTTTGGCAAGTTCCGATGAGCTAGATAGTGACTCTTCTCAAAATCCTGTGAGCATGGACGTATACTACATCGTTCATAACAAATGCACCGAATGTGTGGGCTTCCATGACGAACCTCAATGCGCCGCCGTATGTCCTGTGGATTGCTGCGTAGACGATCCGGAGCACAGAGAGTCGGAAGAACAGTTGCTCGCCAAGAAGGCCTTCATGCACCTGACCTAGGTATTTGTGCAATAAACGCAGGTTTTTATCGATATCATCCCATGCGCAATGTCTTTTTATTTCTATTGTTTCTAGCCTCTCATCGTGGGGGTCACGCGCAGACAGTTCAGTTTTTTGA
>JAIYCK010000408.1 GCA_027488055.1 Flavobacteriales bacterium
CACAGCTTTACCGTTTTGGGTGGCTATGAAATGCAATTGGCGCACACGCGAGGATATTATGCAAATTATGTCAACGCCGATGGATTGCTTAACAATAGAGATTGGTTACCATTTGTAGATCAGATCCACAATTGGATTCAATATGGCTTTGCCGATGAAGATGAAATTGCAGCCTTTGACGACGCTCAAAAAGTAGCTTTGGCAGGTGGTTCAGAGCAACTCCAATTTGGTAAGCGCCTCAAATTTTTCAGTTTCTTTACACGTGTAAATTACACTTTCAAAGACAAATACTATGTACAAGGAGTGGCACGTATGGACGGCAGCAGCAAGTTTGGAGCGAACAATCGCACTGGTTTCTTCCCGACGATCAGTGCAGGTTGGATCATGAGCGAAGAAAAATTCTTGAAAGGCAACAAAGTCATCAGCTTCATGAAGTTGTCAGGCGGCGTGGGTCTTGTGGGTAATTCCGATATTGCTCAAGATGCGCAATATGGCAACACAGCCATTGGTGGTATCTACGATGGTGTGTCCAGTTTGTATTTGAGTAAGCTACCCAACCCAGATCTTCGTTGGGAGCGCACCTCCACTCTGAACGCCGCATTGGAAACGGGTATATTAAAAGACCGTATCACCTTTGAGTTGAGTGTGTATCGTAAATACACCAAAGATGCCTTGATGGATGTTTCAATTCCAGCTTCAACTGGTTTTACAAGTCAAACGGTGAATGCTGCGGAGATTTTGAATCGTGGGATCGAATTATCAATCACATCGATGAACATCAGCAAACCCAACTTTACTTGGAAAACAGAATTGAATATATCTCGCAACTACAATGAGTTGGTTAGCATTGGCGAGTACACTGCGGACGCCGTAAGTGGAGGCACCAATGACTCGCGTGTGATTGTTGGCAAGCCGATTGGATCATTCTATTTGATGCAATGGAGTCATGTAGATCCCGAAACTGGATTGCCCGTTTACCTCGACAAGAACGGTAACGAGACTTCGAATTACGACAATTTCCAACGTCAATATGTAGGAGATGGATTGCCAGATGTATCAGGCGGTTTCACGAATACTTTCTTGTACAAGAATTGGGACCTTCAAATTTTTGCAACTTTCAGTTTGGGTGCCAAAATTTTTGATAGTTCAGGTAAACGTCAAATGGGTGTTGTCACAGACTGGAACATGCGCACCGATGTGTTGGATCGTTGGCAGCAGCCAGGTGATAGCGACACACAATTTGCTCGCTACACGCTGAATGAAACAACCTACGATTTACCAAGTGGTTTCCCTTGGTGGAATACCTCATTGTTTATCTATGATGCGGATTACTTGCGTATGAAGAATATCGCATTGGGATATTCATTCAAAATGAAAAAGGAGTCTAAAATCAAGACTTTGCGCGTGGGAGCGAACGTAACCAACCTATTCACTTTGACCAATTATCCCGGCTTGGATCCAGAAATCGTTCGTGATTTTGAAAACCCTGCTGACCGCAATTTGTCGCCCAATGTGACTTATTTGACTCCTGCACAAGAACGCAGCTATAACCTAAGTGTTTCACTTACATTCTAATCCACGATTCCTATGAAATTGAGATATATCACCCTTGCAATCTTAAGCACATTCGCAGTAAGTTCTTGCAGCAAATTTTTGGATACCAAGTCCGATGGTCAACTGGAAACGTTGGATGAATTCATCACTACCGATGCAGATGCCAAATTAGTATTGAATGGTGCCTACGATGTGATGGGCAACGTATTTGACGGCGACATTCAGAGCATGGCGGAATTGATCAGCAGCAACGCTGGTCGTCCTAATAGCGATGACTGGCGCGCAGTATGGTCACGTGAAACCACCTTTTTCAATGGCACCATCAACGGACATTATACAGATGTCTACCGAATAATCAATCGTGCCAACTTGGTGTTGGAATACATCGATCGTCAAACTGAGACACCTGATCTTATGCAAATGAAAGCCGAAGCGCATTTCTTGCGAGGTTTGGCACACTTTGCAGTGCTGAAAGTGTACGCACAACCATGGGGATTTACCAGCAACAATTCACACGCTGGTATTGTCCTTCGCGACACACCTTCTTCTGAACCGAAGGGTCGTTCGACTGTCGCCGAATGTTACAGTTATATTCAAGGTGATTTGTTCTATGCCTATAGTAACTTACCTGCGACAAACGGGATTTATGCTACCAAATATGCGGCTGCTGCATCACTTGCATACACTTATTACATGCAGAACAATTATCAGAAAGTGGTGGACTACACTACTGAGATCATTGAGTCTGGACTGTTCAGTCTGGCGCCTGATGTGGATGTATTCTATGCCATGAACGATTCTAATATGATCTATAATACCCCTGAAGGAATCTTTTTTGCGCATTCGAACGCTGACTTGAGCGATGCACGCAACGATGGTTTCAGAAACAGTTACATGCCAGGTACGTCCCCAACTGTATTTAGCATGTCCACTGAGTTCTTGCAATTCATGCAATTCAATGCTGTTGACAAACGATACCAAGTATTGGTTCAGGACAACGCTAATACTGGTCAAATACAAAGCCTTCGATTTGGTAAAAGCAATCAGAACAATCCATTTTTCAGTGTACCTATTTCGCGCTTGACCGTGATGATGTTGATTCGCGCTGAGGCATACGCCAACCTCAATTCCAATTTAGATGTGGCCATTGCCGATATCAATGCATTGCGTGATCGTGCTTTTCCAGACACGCCTTTTCACGTAGCTGATGGCACTGCGGGTGCAGATCTGATTGCCATCATCCAAGAAGAGTTTCGCAAAGAGACCTTCTGCGAAGGATATTGGATCGATGTAGAGCGACGCAATGGAGTTTTGGGAGCACCCGTTTTAATACGCGATGCCCCTTGGAATTGTCCTGGTATGGCCATTCAGTTTCCCAACAGCGAGGGCACCGGCGCTGACTTTGTATTCAATCCTGAAGGAGGCTGCAACTAATTATTTCAAATTGCTTAACAACTCATAACATGAAAAAATATATGTATATCCTTGCAAGCTTCACACTGTTGGTGTGTAGTTGCAAACCAGAACTCAAAGGTGAATTGGGAGAGTCGACCGACAAAGTTGCAGCGATGAATGGCAACTGGGAAGTTTCTGCCTTCAAACAACGCGATGAAAATAATCCCATCAAAGAAGTTAGAGACCTCAGTGAGTTTTACATTGTAGACGGTCAAACGCCAACTCAATTGACCTTTAATTCCAGTGATCGCAGTTATACTGTGGTCCCCGGTCCTGGTAAGAATTACTTTGGCGAAGGAGGCACTTGGCGCTTTGACGACGACTTTGCGCCGAGTGAAATCGTACTTGAAACCGCCACAGATACCTTTAGCTTGGCCATGGGTACTATGCCACGGGATTTTGACCCTACGTTGTCTTTCGAGCTTCCGCGCTACTGCACCGATGCTTCAGGCAATCGCACCCCTACCGTTACATACATCATCAATATTTCACGCGTCAACTAATGAAAACAAATACAACCTTTCTCACCATTCTCTTGTGCTGCATGGCGCACATGAGCTTTGCACAGGCTGCTTTCGTATTGCCGTCTCCCACTCCATCCGATGAACCAATCACATTGTATATCGATGTGAACCAAACAAACGGAGGATTGAAGCAGATGCTCCTCGCTCATCCTGAAATTCAAGACGAGGTCTACATTTGGTCATGGATGCCATCGGAACCCATTGGCGGCAATGGATCATGGGGTGATAGCAATGAAGAACGCAAACTGGTCAATGAAGGCAACTTGGTGTATTCTTGGACCTTCGTGCCTACCGAGGCGTATGGCGTTGACGGTCCCACTTTTTTTGCCAATGGTATTAGCTGCCTTGCAAAGTTGAACAACGGCAATGACTTTCCTGATGACGGTGTGGGTGAAGCTAAAACGGAAGACTTGAAAGTGTCGATCATCCCAAAATTGTGTGATGCGAAATTTTGTAATTTCCCTTTGCTTGGCAAACAAGCGGACTTCCTCAGCATCACCTATGACAACAACCAGGAGTTGAACCCCAATTTGCAAAATCTCGGTGCAGATGAGTGCTATTTGTTTCTCACTGCATACTTCGATGAGTTTGGATTTTCCTTTGCGAATTATGCCACTCAGGTGGTAACCACCACCTTGCCTGAAATGAAGTTGAAGCCCGTTACAGGCAGCCCTGGTTTTTTCCGCATCACCATTATACCTGAAGAGTTGTTCCCCAATGCACCAGGCCCTATAGTTTCACTGAAGTACATGGTGCTCAAGCCTGGCTATACCGTGAGTGGTATTCCTGTTTTGGAAACGTACACATTCATATCTTGTACAGACTGAGATTGACTTAGGTCACACATTATTTGAAACCGCTTTCATTTGAAGGCGGTTTTTTTTATGCATAAAATGACGCCGGTTTATGCATTGGATCTCAGTCCCATGTCATCGCGCATTTGCACTATACAATACGTCCATTTGCGCATTTCTCGAGGCGAAGGCCATGGCTTTTGATCCTTTGCTTTCAGGGCCTTCATACTTAAAAGCTACTCCCGTTTGGCTGACTATTGCACAAAAAAAAGCCTCCCATTGCTGGAAGGCTTTTTATATTCAATCAGATCGATTATTCTGCAGCAGGCTCGCCTTCTGAAGATTTACCATCCATTTTATCTTTCAAATTGGCAAGGACACTAAGATCACCTAGTGTGCTCTTTTCCACTTGAGCATTGACCGCTTTCACTGCGCTGCTATCGCCTGTGCTGCTTCCACCTTCATTTGGTTTCTTCGCACGAGGTTTTTTAGTCGCTTCTGAACCAGCCTCTTCTTCTTTCCAAGTACCTGTGTGGCTCACACCGATTTTGCGCATGTTCTTGTTGAACTCTACAACGATGAAATCAGTAGTGTCTTCCACTTTCAAGTTGCTGCCATCTTCCTTTTTCAAGTTTTTGTTCAAGCAGAAGCCTTCAAGACCGTATGGCAATGCCACGATACAATGACTACCTTCCTTCTTGATGATGGTACCTTGGTGTTTAGAACCTTCAGTGAATACAGACTCGAACACATCCCATGGATTTTCTTCCACTTGTTTGTGACCAAGACTGATACGACGATTGTCTTTATCCAATTCCAATACAACCACTTCTAAATCATCGCCGATGGCGCAGAATTCAGATGGATGTTTGATTTTCTTGCTCCAAGAAAGATCGCTGATGTGGATCAAGCCATCGATTCCTTCAGCCAATTCGCAGAACACACCGAATGTAGTGAATGCACGTACTTTCGCTTTGTGTTTGCTTTCCACTGGGAAACGTGTCTCAATACCTTCCCAAGGATCTTGAGTCAATTGCTTCATGCCCAAAGAAAGTTTGCGCTCATCCTTATCAACTGCAAGGATTAAGCATTCAACTTCCTGACCTACTTTCAAGAAATCTTGAGCTGAACGCAAGTGCGTGCTCCAAGACATTTCGCTTACGTGGATCAAACCTTCCACACCTGCTGCGATTTCAACGAAAGCACCGTAATCAGCCAACATCACCACTTTACCCATGATTTTGTTACCAATTTCCAATTGACTTTCGATGGCCTCCCATGGGTGCGCAGACAATTGCTTCATACCAAGAGCGATACGTTTCTTGTCATCATCGAAATCAAGGATAACGACGTTGATTTTCGCATCAAGCTGCACGATTTCTTCTGGGTGATTCACGCGGCCCCAAGACAAGTCTGTGATGTGAATCAAACCATCTACACCACCAAGGTCTACGAATACACCATAGGTTGTGATGTTTTTGACAACACCTTCCAAAACTTGACCTTTTTCCAAACCGGCCATGATCACTTTCTTTTGCTCTTCCAATTCAGCTTCGATAAGCGCTTTGTGTGATACAACTACGTTTTTGAATTCGCTGTTGATCTTCACAACTTTAAGCTCCATCACTTTGCCTACGTATTGATCGTAGTCGCGGATTGGTTTCACATCGATTTGAGAACCTGGCAAGAATGCTTCGATACCAAATACGTCAACGATCAAACCACCTTTCGTGCGGCATTTCACGTCACCTTTGATGATCTCACCAGTTTCCAAAGCTTTATTCACATTGCCCCATGCGCTAAACATGCGAGCTGTCTTGTGAGAAACAGCCAATTGGCCGTTTTTGTCTTCTTGTTGTTCCACATACACTGGTACTACATCACCTACTTTAAGGTCTGGATTGTAGCGGAATTCAGTCACTGCTACAACACCTTCAGATTTGAATCCGATGTTGATGACTACTTCCTTCTTGTTCAAAGAAACCACTGTACCGTTTACTACTTCCTTCTCAGCGATAACGCTCAAAGTATCGTCGTACACTTTGTCGAGCTTTTTACGCTCATCTTCTGAATAACCGCCAATTGCTTCGTAGGCGTCCCAATTGAAGTCGCCATTGCTATCGAGATACAATTCGTCGTCAGCAGTACTGAACAAATCCAAAGGCTCTTCAGCCTCGATTTCTTCGGCAACTACTTCAGCAATTGCTTCAGTTGTTTCCACTTCGGTCGCTGCTGCTTCAGCACCTTCCAATGCGGTGTTTTCAACGATTGGATCGTTTACTTCGGCTTCTTCAGCCTTAACTCTTTTTGATTCTGCCATGATCGGCTTGCATTTGTATTGCCCTGCTCATGCGAAACATGCTTTTCGCATAACTACATTAACACAAGACAAGAATTTTTAAATTGTATTTTGGATACTTGGTTACACATTCAATGTAGGAAACCTGTAATTCAAGTACTTACCCCTCCAATGAGGGGGCGCAAATATACAACGATTTTTGGAGAATATTTACAGTGAAAACAAAAATTATAAGACTAAAAATCAGCGAATTACAGACACTATGCCTGTTTTCCGCTTGTGTTCACCTCGGATATCGACAAACTGAATGACATAATGATAGACGTCGGAAGGCACAAAAGTAGTTCCTCCTTGATGGTCACCCAGCCATGGCTTATCCACGTCAGTTGATTCAAAAACCAATAATCCCCAGCGGTCAAAGATCTGAATACGCAGATTACTTGCGTTAAATCCAACGACCTTCCAGACATCATTAATACCATCTGCGTTGGGGGAAAACGAATTCGGAATAAACAACTGTGTCTCGCAATCCATCCAATCCACAAAAACACTGTCCTCACGCTGACCGCATGTATTCGTTTTTATGCACGTGTACAAACCAGGCGAGGCTATTTCGATGGTTGAACTTACTTCTCCAGTGCTCCATAGATAGTCTGAATCGCTGTTTTCATCGCCAGCAGATAATGTGACAAGCTGATCATCACACATGGCAATATCGGGGCCCAATTCCAAAACTGGTGCTTGCCACATTTGCACCTGTGCGACTTGGGTGCTTTGACACGGACCATCCTGCACATCGATTGCATAAAGTCCTACGGCGTTTACGGTCAAGGTGTTTCCCACTTCGCCGGAACTCCAAACACCTGTATGGCTGCTTTGCAAAACAGCTTCCTCACCCTCACAAAAACCATCCGGTCCGCTGATTAGGACGTTTGGCGGGAGTGTAATTTGAACGGCTACTTCATCTGTGACCTGACAATTACCATCGTTCCATACTGCATGATATATCCCCGATTCTGTCACATCTAAAGTGCTTGACTGCGTCCCGTCATCCCAAATCACCTCCGTGCCAGCGATCAAAGTCAATGGCTCATCTTGAAGGCAAAATGCTATATCAGGTCCCAATTCCAAGTTGGGCAGATCCCATACTTGAACTTCAAAAACGATCTCATTCGTGCAGACACCATCGGTGATTTCTGCTGTATAAGAGCCCTGTTCATCCGCCGTCACCGACTGATCTGTGAATCCATTCCACCAAGTTACAACGCCAAATAGTTCGGGAATCTCAAGAGTGGCCTGCTCATAAGGACATATGCTCAAAACCGCGGGATTATAATCCGGTAGCGGCAACACATCGACCTCCACAGTCGCAATGGCTGTGCAGCCATCCAAAGCGGAAAATGCCTCGATGCTGTATTGACCCTCTCCCGAAACAACCGCTGTAATGTCATTTGCGTTGCCGAGCAAACTTCCTTCCTGTGCCTCCCATTGCACGATTCCAGCGCCCGTCACAGTGGCTTCTAGCAAATAAATCTCACCCTCACAAAACTGCATTTGACCATTGGTTGAAACGGTGGGTAAATCGATTACCTCGACCTCCACGCAAGAGCTGGTCGATTCACCACAGAAATCGGTATATGTATAGCAATATGTGGTGCTTTGTTGGGGTGTGGCGATGGGATGAAAAGACGTCGGATCATTGAAATCCTCGACAGGCGACCATAACACTGTTCCCGCTAGAGAGCCATTGGCTGATAATTCAACGGATTGGCCTTGACAAACCGAATAACTGTTCGGTGCGTTGTTGATGATGATATCCAAACACACTTTTTGTTCATTGAAAAATCCACCCGTGGCACCTGTAAAACCCCAGTATACCATGGAGTTGCCTTGAAAAATGGAGTTGACAAGATTTATTTGATCCGTTAGGCGGAGCTGACAATCCACAAAGAGCGAAACAAGCTGTGTCGTTGCGTCCCAAGTAATTTTAACTTGATGGGCCTGTCCATCCTCAATGTTCGTTTGACCTGCTGTAGCAGCCACTGGACCTGCTAGGTTGTCAGCCGAATTATGAAAAATGTTGCCATTGCGCAGAAAAGCCACATGATCATAAGACGGATCACTTGCATCATTGTTGAAGAATGTATCGAACTCAATTCCGAAAGAAGGATTAAACCCTTGAAAACCCATTCCGCCACCACTGGTTCCGATGGCATTAGAACCTACCGTTTGCATCACAAAGGCCATTCCGTCTGCGCCATTGGCATCAGAAGTCCCGAAATACATATCAAACTCAATGGAAAAATCCACTGTTAGATCAAGTTGATCACTATACCAAACCGTCCCATTCTGCCAGTCGTTGTTAGCGGTCACTTGATAACAACTATTACCTAGATAGGACGCATCTCCATTAAGAAAATAGCTCTGAGCAAATGCATTGCAAGCACTCAACCAACACAACAGGCTCAACACCAAAAGACGCATGAGACAAAAATACTTTATTTTCGATGTCTTTTCACAATTTGGGAATCATCCGCCCAACTCCACCAAAAACAACCGATCCTATTCCGAAACAATGGAGACCTCTCTTGGTGGGTTGCAGCGTGGCTTTCAATTAATCATGTATTTTTGTCGCATGAAAATTTTGAAACGGATCGCATTGGTTTTGCTTGTTATTATACTGCTTGCATGCGCTTCAGTGTACTTCTGGTTACTAAGTTCCAAGCCAACCTATGAAGGCACTCTCACTTTGCATGGTTTGAAGGAAGAGGTCCAAGTCCACTACGACACCGGCGGCGTACCCTCCATACAAGCTAACAACAAGCACGACCTGTACCTTGCCTTTGGGTACCGCCATGCTGCAGAACGATTGTTTCAGATGGAGATGCTCCGCAGGGCTGGCAGCGGTCGGTTGGCTGAAATCATTGGACAACCGTTGATTAAAGTCGACAAGTTATTCAGGACCTTGGGCATTCCATCGTACGCCAAACAATCTGCAGCCTATTTCGAAACCCTTCAAGGCCAGCCCATCTACGATGATGTGCAAGCTTACTTAGAAGGCGTTAATCAATACATTTCCGAGGGCACAATGCCTCCTGAGTTTGGCATCATTGGCATCACTCCACAGCCCTTCACCGTTGAGGATATGTACTGCACACTGGGAGCGATGTCGTTTAGTTTTTCACAGGGTCAAAAATCAGAATTCATTGTTGACTTTATCTCTGAGTATTATGGTGAATCGTATCTACAAGATCTTGGATTGTACCATGGAGCGCATGAGTCCTTCATACGATCCAACCAAGATGGGATTCAAGAGCGTCCTGCACCATTTCAAACGAAAGGAGCGCAGTCAACAAATGCGGACATCGCAGCGCACAGCGCTCTGGCAGCCATTGCGCAGGTACTTCCCATTGCCCCTTTAGAGGGTAGTAATGCTTGGGTGCTGAGCGGGAGTAAGACCAAAAACGGCAAAGTGATATTCTGCAACGACACCCACATAGGCTATATGATTCCACAAACGTGGTATGAGGCCCATTTGACTTGTCCCGGTTTCGAAATGTATGGACATTTTATGGCAGGTATCCCCTTTGCGATGGTAGGTCGTAATAAAGATTTATCATGGGGACTTACCATGCTTCTGAATGACGATGTTGACGTCTATCACCTAGATGTGAGGCAAAACAAAG
>JAIYCK010000064.1 GCA_027488055.1 Flavobacteriales bacterium
GGGCTTGTTCCATTTCTCGCAAAAAGTGGGAAGTGGCTTGCCTTTGTGGCTGCCCAAAGGAGCCGATTTGCGCATGCGTTTGACCTCCTTTTTGACCAATGCTCAACGCAAGATGGGCTATTTGCAGGTGATTACCCCGCATATTGGCAGCAAGGAATTGTACGAAACCAGCGGTCACTGGGCGAAATACGGCAAAGACAGTTTCCAACCCATCACTACCCCTGCCGAAGGCGAAGTGTATATGTTGAAACCGATGAACTGCCCGCACCACTGTGAAATATACAAGGCCGAGCCCAAGTCATACCGTGATCTGCCATTGCGTTTGGCTGAGTTCGGAACCGTTTATCGATACGAGCAAACAGGAGAATTGCATGGCTTGACCCGTGTGCGCGGATTTACTCAAGACGATGCGCATATTTTCTGCACCCACGATCAGGTAAAAGAAGAGGTAGGAAAAGTAATTGATCTTGTGTTGTATATTTTCAAAACACTCAATTTCCCTGACTTTTTGGCTCAAGTGAGTTTGCGTGATCCTAGCAATCCCGAGAAATACATTGGCAGCAATGAAAATTGGGAGAAAGCAGAGCGCGCAATCAAAGAGGTAGCAGATGAGAAAGGTTTGAATACGGTCGTGGAATTGGGCGAAGCAGCCTTTTATGGCCCGAAGCTCGACTTTATGGTGCGCGACGCCATCGGCCGCAAATGGCAATTGGGTACTGTGCAGATCGACTACAACTTGCCTGAGCGCTTTGAATTGGAGTACACAGGAGCTGATAATCAGAAACATAGACCCGTCATGATCCACCGTGCGCCCTTTGGCTCCATGGAACGATTTGTTGCTATTTTGATTGAACACTGTGCAGGTCAGTTCCCATTGTGGCTCACTCCGGAGCAAGTGCGCATCTTGCCCGTGTCAGAAAAATACAATGATTATGCTCGAAAACTAGTAAATGAGCTAAATAATTACGATATTCGCGCCCGTTTTGATGAGCGCAACGAGAAAGTGGGCAAAAAAATCCGCGACGCAGAAGTGGAAAAAGTGCCCTACATGTTGATCGTAGGAGAAGAGGAGCAAAATCAAAACAGTGTATCGGCACGCAAAAAAGGTGAAGGAGACATCGGTATGATGTCGGTGGAAGCATTTGCGCTGAAGATCAATGAAGAAGTAAAACAAATGTTGGCCGAGTAAGGCTGCAGATAGTATAAACGTATAAAAAGGAGGCAAAAATTAACAACAACCATCAAAGAGCACAAAGAGGTCGCCGTTCACTGGAACCTGAACACAATCTGAATTACAAGATTTCAGCAAAAGAAATTCGACTTGTAGGAGATAATGTGGAACAGGGCATTTATCCCACAGGAGCAGCGATCAAAATGGCCGAGGAAATGGAATTGGACCTGATTGAAATATCGGGCAATGCCGTTCCACCCGTTTGCCGCATCTTCGATTATCGTAAATTTCTTTACGAGCAAAAGAAGAAGCAAAAGGAACTGAAGGCCAAGCAAAGCAATGTGGTAGTGAAGGAGATTCGTTTTGGTCCCAATACAGATGATCACGATTTCGAATTCAAACTCAAGCATGCTAAGGCTTTTTTGAAGGAAGGCTCCAAAGTGCGCGCTTACGTTCAGTTCAAGGGTCGTGCAATTGTGTACAAGGACCGCGGGGAAATCTTGTTGACCAAGTTCATCGCCGAATTGATGGAGCTCGGATTGCCAGAGCAAATGCCCAAAATGGATGGCAAGCGTATGTTTGTCATCATTACACCAAAGAAAAAGTAGTTTAATTAATTATATTCAGTAAAATGCCAAAATCAAAAACCAAGTCCGGTGCAAAGAAACGCTTCGTTGTGACCGGCAGCGGAAAGATTAAGCGTAAGAAGGCTTTCAAACGTCACATTTTGACTAAGAAAGAAACAGCTCGCAAACGTGCCCTAGGCAACGACGGGCTCGTGCATGCTTCAGATGCAAAATCTATTCGTCGTCAATTGCTTATTCCAACGGCTTAATCCAGCGGAAAGCAGGTAAAGTTTAACCCGAAAACTGGTTTACAAGATCACGATCACGTGACGCCAGCATCAAAAAACTCAAAAAAATGCCAAGATCAAAAAATGCCGTAGCCTCGAGAGAAAGGCGCAAAAAGGTCCTCAAATTAGCCAAAGGTTATTTTGGTTCTAGAAAGAACGTTTGGACCGTAGCTAAAAACAGTGTTGAAAAAGCACTTTGCTATGCCTACATAGGCCGCAAACAAAAGAAACGCAATTTCCGCAGCTTGTGGATTGCACGTATCAATGCAGGTGTGCGTCCACACGGATTGTCATACTCTGAATTCATGGGTCGCATTCACAAAAATGGCGTTGAATTAAATCGTAAGGTACTAGCTGATTTGGCTATGAACCATCCTGATGCATTCAAAGCAGTTGTAGAAAAAGTAAAATAAAAATATCAAACTACTTTTTGGAAAGCCTCTCCTCTCGAGAGGCTTTTCTTTTGCATATCAATTTCGGAATGAATTTTGTCTTTGGCCGCCTACCCCATTATCTTTAGCTCATGAATAATTATGTCATTGCCGCTCTTCTGCTTGTTCAAAGTGTCGGTGTAATCGCTCAAAACTCAGATCCTTCTGAGAAAATGATCTTGCAACAAACCACGTCGCCATCCAAGGCTTTTCCCGAAGGTACGGTGTGGGTCAATTGTGATCAACAACTGCAAATCGAAAGTTTTTCCAACAAGATCTTGGTCGTCGTTTTCAGCGATATGCAATCATTGGAATCTGGGTATTATATGAGCGAGTTAGCTGCGAAGTATAAAAAATTTCCGCAGATTCAATTCATAGAAGTCCTCACTCCCAACCCTGCTTTTCCTTTGTCGCGGCGCAACCTTACCCAATATGTGCAGCGCAACAACTGGAGCCACCCGGTGGCAGTAGTGCCTCACCTGAATGGATTTGGCTACCCGATTTCAACCTTTCCTTCCTTTGCTGTGTATCATACCTCCACGAAGGCTGAATTGGTCACTGCAGGCACTGCTGGTTATCTGCAAACTGTTCAAAAACTCGATGACTATTGTTCCCAGACTTCCGAAATTGCCCGCATACCCAACAATACTGTAATTCCAGAGGTGAGTGCCTTGAGTTTTGCGGACCCCTTGATTGAGAATCCCCATCGCCTTGAGACCGACCGTGCGGACAATGTATATGTGATCGATCAGGCGCATAGTCGCATCATTCAGCTCGATTACTTTGGCAAAGCCAAGCAGATCTTTGGAAATGGTCAATGCGACATGGAAAATGGTCATGGGGAATCAGCCTCCTTCAATCATCCACAAGGCATTGCCTTCTCAGACGAATTCTTATACGTGGCAGACACTTACAACAATTGCGTCCGCAAAATCGATCTCACCACGGGTCTGGTGGAGACCTTGGTTGGCACCTATAACTATTCAGAAAAACCAGTTAAAAGCATATCCAATGTGCGCGAACCAATTGGATTACCTTCGGACGTGGTGATCTGGAACGACAAGCTGTATGTATCTTCTGCATCTACCAATCAAATCTTCGAGGTGAACCGCCGCACCGGTGATTGCACCTTGTTCTATTCGGCTAATTTCACAGGCTCTGGGAAGGTAAAAGAATGCATCACGCAACTTGCAGCTGGCGATAACGCTTTGTATTTCGTGACAAATGCGGGTCAAGCTTATTCCGTGAATAAGAAAGAGGAGTTGACGAAGTTACCCAGTGAATCCGGTTATTTTTTCGCTTCCGTCTGTGAGATTGGTGGACAATTGTATGGAACCACTTTGCAGAACGTGATCTTCACCTTGAAAGACGGTAAATGGGCATTATTGGCGGGTCGAAAACAAGCGGGTTTCAACAATGGAGATCTGCCAACCGCCATGTTTTTTTGGCCAATGGATGCGATTGAATACAAAGGTGATCTCTTGATCGCCGATAGTGAAAACCACGCCATCCGCACGGTCGCTACCAACTCCAAAGGCAAGGTGCGCACATTCCCTCTGGTGCTCTCACGTGAGTTGATTCGGGAGCGCGCGGCAAATTCCGATGGAGAGTTGGTCTTGATGGATACGGTGTATGTGGGTCGCACTGCAAGCGAAATTCTGGTGCATCTCAATATTCAAAATTGCACCATTGCTCCGGGTGGAAACAATGAAGTCCATATTGTTCCATCGCCTGGCTTCAGCTTGAATCAGGAAGAAGTCAAAGAACCCTCTTTCAAATTCAAAGTGGATCAGCGGATCGAATACGATGAGGTGAACATAGAGCTTTATCTGACGATTGAAGATCCGTTGTATCCTGGCGTTTATTTGATCAAACGCAGCTACCTCAGTTTTCCGATCGGCCGCACACCTGGACAGTCAGGGCCACAGGAATTGGTGTACGATATGCACATTTGGCCCTACTAAGGAGGCCATTCGATTATTTCAACAGTCGATCCAATGCCTTGGCGGCATCGGTGTAGGTCGGTACCACATTCAAGGCCGTGCGATAATCCGACTCCGCGCTGGCTTTCAGTCCGAGGCTTTCGTAGCACAATCCACGGTTGTAGTATGCCTGATAATATGCGGGATAGGCTGTGATGGCTTTGGTAAACTCATCGATACCGGCTTGGTAATTTTGTAAGTACTCCAAGTTGACAAAGCCTTTGTTGAAGTAGGCTGCAAAAAAAGTCGGATCGATTTTCAAAATTGAATCATAGCAGGCGAATGCCTCTTGGTAACGCTTTCCATCGCGAAAGCCCGTTTCTTGCAAATACATCGCCTTGTTGTAATACGCTTCAACGCTCTTCGGGCGAATATCAATGGCGGAGCTATAATATTCCTTTGCCAAATCATTTTTGCCTTTGGCATAGATCAATCCGATTTCGATGTAGGCATCATAATAGGTAGGATCCACATCGATGGCGGTTTTGTAGGAGGAGTACGCTACCGTGGTATCGCCCGTTTCTTTGTACATTCTACCGCGCAAGTAGTACGCAAGAGGCAGGTATTCGTTGATCTTGAGCGCATTGTTAATCAATTCACGCGCGACGTCATATTGTTTGCGAGCGATATCGATTCCCGCTTTTTTCAGGAGGCAATCCGTGTTGTTGCCATCGAGTGTCACACATTTGGTGTATTGCGCATAAGCGAGTGCGATCATCTCACTTTGCCCAGCGGCGTCTAAGTTTTGACGGCGATTCCAATAAAGATCACCGCGCGTTAGGAAGATCGTGCATTGGTTGCTATCAGCAGCTTGCGCGCGATCCAAGTCCATCAATGCTTCTGTGAATTGCGCATGCTGTTCGTAGTATTTCGCACGATCCACATAGTGCTGAAAATTGTTGGGCTCACGTTGGATGCGGTCGTTTAGTTCAACCAAAGTAGGATCGGGTGTAGCTTGAGCCACTGCGGTGCTATCGCTGTTGGAGCCCGTAGAAGGGTTTTGCGAAGTGGGTTTGCAAGCAGCCAAACCACACAAGAGCACTAAAATCCAACAAGAGGTCCTAAAGAGTATGCGAGTCATCATTTCGCAAAAGTAAAGGATCGCCCATAAAAAACCCATCGAAAG
Organism: Flavobacteriales bacterium; assembly: GCA_027488055.1. Taxonomy (GTDB): domain Bacteria; phylum Bacteroidota; class Bacteroidia; order Flavobacteriales_D; family Sanyastnellaceae; genus CANHSF01. The sequence goes on from JAIYCK010000064.1 coordinate 5,564, forward strand.
ACTTCGATGGGTTTCAAAATTATGGGAATAAAGTCAAATCCAAAAGTTAGGCGGAAGCCAAAACCTTTTGTGCCAAAGCTTCGCGCACTTTGGTTTCTACTTCCTCCATGAGTTCAGGATTATCTTCCAAAAGTTGTTTTACCGCATCGCGGCCTTGGCCCAATTTGGTTTCGCCATAAGAGAACCATGATCCACTTTTCTTGAGAATGGCAAGGTCCACACCCATGTCGATGATCTCACCTACTTTGCTGATTCCTTTGCCGTAAATCACGTCGAATTCAGCTTGTCTGAACGGCGGAGCTACTTTGTTTTTCACCACTTTCACCTTCACTCGATTTCCGATGACTGTTTCACCATCTTTGATTTGCTGTGAACGACGAATGTCGATGCGCACAGAAGCATAGAATTTCAATGCATTACCACCGGTAGTGGTTTCTGGATTGCCAAACATGACACCGATTTTTTCGCGCAATTGATTGATGAAAATGCAGCAGCAATTTGTTTTGCTGATTGTACCGGTAAGTTTTCGCAAAGCCTTGGACATCAAGCGCGCCTGAATACCTACGCTGCTATCACCCATTTCGCCTTCAATCTCTGCACGTGGAGTCAAAGCCGCTACTGAATCGACAACGATCAAATCAATGGCGCCAGAGCGAATAAGATTGTCCGCGATTTCAAGACCTTGTTCACCGTTGTCGGGCTGTGAAATCAAAAGATTTTCGGTATCTACGCCCAGCGCCTCTGCATAGAATTTATCGAAGGCGTGCTCCGCATCGATGATAGCACAAATGCCACCTTGTTTTTGACACTCTGCAATGGCATGAATGGCCAAGGTTGTTTTTCCTGAAGATTCAGGACCATATATTTCTACAATGCGGCCTTTAGGATAACCCGTAATGCCCAACGCTAAATCTATTCCAATGGATCCACTTGGAATCACTTCCAATGCTTCCGTAGCTGTATCACCCAATTTCATCACCGCACCTTTGCCATAGGTTTTTTCCATTTTGTCCATGGCCAATTGGAGTGCCTTCAATTTTTCTTTGTTGATTTCTGACATGTGTTCTTTTTTTTTAATATTCGTTATGTACTTCGCTCAGCGTGTGGGGAATTGGCGCTGAGCCATTAATTACACTGCAATGTAAAGGCATCTCATTGTAACCTATTTACAATGTGAAAATCTTTTATGAAAATATTGATATCTCCGCTTTTGGGAGTTGCGAGATGACTAAAATCGAAGGAAAGTCCTCGAATCGATTACTTCCAACGCTGCAAATTGGTGGTCACAGACAGATGGTGCGCCGGGCCTGCGAGATGAAAAATAGATCTTCCGTAGCTGATCTGAAACTTGGACACCTTGACACCGAAGCCATATGAAAAACCAGCCATTCCCGGCTTTTCAGAGATCGAGAGCTCTTTGCGGCGACGATAGTTGTATCCTACCCTCACGCTTAGCTTGTCGCCAAATAGAAATTCCGTACCAAGGACGATATGCCGCATGAGTTGATCTCCAAAAAACCAGCCTCCCTCCTCCACAATCTCGCCTGTAATGGGGTCGCGTACCACCAGTGCCGTGGGGTTTTGGTAAGTCAGGTTCCAAGACTGCATATTGTCATACATCACAGAAAAACGAAAAGGAGCATGTGCCGGCTTTTTGCTAAAACCGATTTGCATTTCGAAGGGTAATTTTTCTTTCACCCCATCTTGGTAGCTTACCAACTGAATGCCCAAGTTGCGGACCAACATAGTGGCGGTAAAGTTCTTCTCCGGACGGTGGTATGCCGCTGATAAATCCAATCCCATGGCCAACGAAGTATAATTCGCCAACGCACTGTACATGGTTTTGAGATTGGCGCCAATCGACCACACCGAATCCACCTGGTAGCCTGATCCGAGTGTCAAGGCATAATCACCCGCAGTAAAACTGCCCATTTCGTTGCCCAATGCGTCAAGCTCCGTTTGCTTGCCATAACCCGCAAACTGCATGGTAGCTGCTGCCGTCCAACGGGGTTTGATTTGGCGCGCATAGCCTGCATAGCCAAGGTTAATGCCATCGAAATAATTCACGTAACTCAATCCCAAAGCTCCATCCAGCGTGCTGTCCAACAGAGCGGGATTGAATGCTGCCAAATGGAGGTCACCGTCCTTTGCCGCTACAAAATTACCTCCCAGAGCCGCCATGCGCGCACTGCCTGGAATATTGAACGCATTGAAAGAAGTGAGACCGCCCAATTGCGCCTGCATGTGCACGCTGCAAATCAATGCAAAAAATAAATTGACGTATAAAAGGAAAGGGCGTAGGTTCATCATGATCAGCGCGGTGAACGCCAGAAGGCGCACAAAATTGTGTGTCAAATGTAAGAATATTGTGGTTCGACCGAATCGAAGTGCATCGCCATTCCCACTTTATTTACCAACGTCTTTTGGCGCAGCGCGCAAGCGGGCACTCCAAATCAAGGCGAGCACGATGATGATCATCCCGAGGAAGGCCATTGCTCCGATGGATTCATTAAAAAACACATAACCATTGATGACAGCCAAGACCGCACCTACATAGTTCCATGGAGCCACGCGCGCAGCGCTGTCGCTTTGCAATGCGATGGTGGTACAGTATTGTGCTACTTGGGCTGTTAGTCCCATGAGGCCAATAAAAATCCAATCGGTCCCCACGGGCATTCTAAACTCCCACAGACAGGCCATGCCCATCACCGGCAAGCTCAGCACCGGAAAATAGATCATGATAACGACGGGATGATCGGAGTCTTTGCATTTGATGATGGCATTGTAGGCCAAGCCCGCCACTGCTGCAGATGCAATACCTGTGACGAGTGCTTCCGTAGTGATGCGATCATCGAAACCCTTGATACACAACACACCCAAAAAAGCCAATGCAAACAGTCCCCATTGTGAGGGCTTCACCTTTTGCTGGTTGAAATACGTGGCGAAGACGACCGTAAAAATGGGCGACAGATATTGAATGGTGCTGGCCGTTGCGAGCGGCATCATGCGCAATGAGAGAAAGAATAAAAACAAGGCCACCGTTCCAGCTATTCCGCGCACTAGCAACCAACGCGTGTTGTTACCCGGCAACGAAAGACCCAATCGTTTGATGATGAGGTACGATATACTAAATGAAATGACAGATCTCCAAAAGATGAGTTCATGCGCCGGCAAATGCCCCAGCATTTTGACGCTGGCGTTCATGCCTGAGAAGAAGACCACTGCAAGCAGCATAAAGACAACGCCTTTTTGCGCCTCTGGAATTCTTTTGGTGATCACATTCATCGCGCCGAAGGTACTGAGCCATTCTCACTCCTTGACATGGTATTTGAATTGTGTGGCAGTATATCTAACACCAATCTGCGATGCATTAAATGCACATGGATTAGATGCTGATTTTGCGCGCATTGGGCACCTTCTCCTTGAGCAAGGCACGCTCGATCACTTCATACATTTCCGTCACGTAGTGGAATCGAAGACCTTTGAGATAACGCTCATTGATTTCTTCTACATCCTTGCGGTTCTTTTCACACATGATGATTTCTTTGATGCCCGCTCGTTTGGCGGCAAGAATTTTCTCCTTGATTCCACCCACAGGTAGTACCTTTCCTCGAAGGGTAATCTCGCCCGTCATAGCCAAATATTTTTTGACTTTGCGCTGAGTGAAAGCAGAGGCTAAGGCTGTCAAAATGGTAATACCAGCGCTTGGTCCATCTTTGGGTACAGCCCCTTGTGGCACGTGCATGTGGACATTCCATTTTTCAAAAACCTCTGGCTCCAAATCCAACACTTCTGAATGCGCTTTGAGGTATTCCAATGCGATGACCGCGCTCTCTTTCATCACATCACCCAAATTACCGGTCAAAGTCAATTTGCCCGTACCGCGTGTCAACGAGGTTTCGATGAAGAGAATGTCTCCTCCTGTGGGCGTCCAGGCCAAACCAGTCACGACGCCCGCGGTGTCATTGTCGCCATATTTATCGCGCTCGTAACTTGGTCCCAACACGTTGATCACCTCTTGCTCATCCACTGTGACCTTGAACTTCTCGTCCAATGCCAGTTGTTTGGCGCGATTGCGCACTAACTTACCGATGCGCTTTTCGAGACTTCGCACGCCACTTTCGTTGGTGTACTCTTCCACGAATTTGACCAAGATCTCATCCGTGAAACGAATCTGCTTCTCTTTGATTCCATTTTCACGCAATTGTTTTGGGACCAAATGTCGTTTTGCGATCTCTACTTTTTCCTCTACGGTGTACCCCGTCACTTCAATGATTTCGAGGCGGTCGCGCAAGGCAGGTTGGATTGTTTGCAACGAATTGCTCGTAGCGATGAACATGACTTTACTCAGATCGTAATCGAGTTCGACATAGTTGTCGTAGAAGGCATTGTTTTGCTCTGGATCGAGTACCTCTAGCAAGGCTGAACTTGGATCCCCATGGACTCCTTGCCCCACCTTATCAATTTCATCCAACACAAATAATGGGTTGCTTGTGCCTGCTTTTTTCAGCGACTGTAAGATACGTCCGGGCATGGCTCCAATATAGGTCTTACGGTGTCCTCTGATTTCGGCTTCATCGTGTAATCCACCCAAGGCCATGCGCACATATTTGCGACCCAAGGCTTCAGCGATGCTCTTGCCTAAACTGGTTTTACCTACCCCTGGAGGACCATACAAGCAAATGATTGGGGCCTTCATGTCCCCTTTGATCTTGAGAACAGCAAGGTGCTCGATGATCCGCTCTTTGACCTTTTCCAATCCGAAATGATCGCGGTCCAAAACTTCTTTGGCATGCTTCAAATCAAAATTGTCGTAGGTATGCTCATTCCATGGAAGATCCAACAAGGTGTCCACGTAATTGGCCTGTACACTGAATTCACCTGCTTGGGGATTCATGCGTTCCAGTTTGCTGACCTCTTTGTCAAACGCCTTGGCCACAACCTCTGGCCATTTTTTGCCTGCCGCTCTTTTGCGTTTGTCGTCTATCTCTTCCTTCAGCGGATTCGCTCCCAGCTCATCCTGGATGTGCTTCATTTGCTGATGCAAGAAATATTCGCGCTGCTGCTTGGAGATGTCTGTGTGTGTCTTTTTCTGGATCTCGTGTTTCATTTCCAGCAACTGCACCTCCTTGTGAAGATGTTCGAGCACTTTGCGCGCGCGCTCCATCAAATCGGCCTCTTCCAATAGACTTTGTTTCTCCGATGTATTGGCCTTCATATTGCTGGATATGAAGTTTGTGAGAAAGCTCAATCCATTGATGTTTTTGATGGCCATGCCCGCTTCGTTCGGTATTTCAGGATTGACCTGAATGATGCGTTGGCTCACATCTTTGATGCTTTCAAAAAGCGCTTGCTGCTCTTTGGTACCCTCTTGTTTGTTGACTTCAGGAAAGTCCCTTACCTGCGCTGTGAAGTAGGGTTCATTGTTCTCAATGGCCACAATCTCCAATCTTTTTTTGCCTTGCAAGATCACTGTGGTACTGCCATCGGGCATCGTGAGCATGCGCATGATGGTCGCTTGAGTGCCGATGGTATAAAGGTCATTGAAAAAAGGTTGTTCGAGGTCGGCGTTGCGCTGGGCCACCACAGCAATGGTTTTGTTGCCCTTGTTTGCATCTTGCACCAATCGA
>JAIYCK010000221.1 GCA_027488055.1 Flavobacteriales bacterium
CCGCAAATTGGCTTTTTACGACAATAAATTGGCGCAGGTGCTGCCAACTTTTTTGGCGAGCGGCTGGTATTATCGTATCCAAAAAGTAACGAAATAGGATGAAGTAAGCCATGTAAGAATGGTCTAGTTCCAAAAACAAAAAATCCCGCCGGAGCGGGATTTTTTTATGCTTTAAATTGCAATCATCAATGCTGAATTTCTACCTTGGAAACAACTACCCCATTGGTGGTTACGAATTGCATGTAGTACATACCTGCACTTAAATCTGCAACTTGGATCGAACGTTCATTCGGGGCGATGTACTTGACCAATCGGCCAGTGGCATCCAAAAGCGCGATTTGTTGGATCGTTACACCATAAGGTATATTCCAGCTGAAGTAATTCGAACTCGGATTTGGGTAAATGGAAATCGCTGCGTCATGATACTCATTAACTGCATCCAAACAGTCACTGTTGATTCCGAAGTTATCTGATCCATAATAAGAGCCAAACAATATTTCAGCAGCGCCTATTGTGGCGTTATTGCTCATGACATTGGCAAAGATTCCCAATGCTTGGAGCGGTGCGTTCGAAATCAACTCCACATTGTAGCATCCATCAGGTACGCAAAAAGAAAGTGGATAGTTGTTGAATGGCTCAACAGTCAAAATGTATTGTCCGATCACATTGTCTTCGATGGTCACGTATACAGTCAGATCATCGGACATATTGGCCTCCTGAAACTCTGAGGTCAAGGTGACAGTGATTCCGGTTTCATTGCAGAGTGTGTTATTGATCTCCACGGCGCTGCAATAGGTGTCTTCACATAAATTGTTGGACGCTGTCAGGCATATTTCATAATTTCCATTTTGCAAATAGGTGTAGATGCTTGCGTCGCCTTCATTGACATCGCCGTTGCCGTAGTTCCAACTGTAGGTTGTTTCCCCCATCACATTGGACAAATTTGAAACAATGATTTGTCCTGGTTCATCACCTGCTATAACTTCGAAATTCGCCTCGCAATTCGTGCTGAAACAGTCACTGTTGATGCCAAAGGTGAACATCATTGCATAGCTGTCTTGATAGGTGATGAGAGCGTTTTCTAAAACAGAAACTCCGTTGACAAATAGATCAAAATCCAGGCCTGATCCTGCAAAAATAGGCAGGCATGAATCGAAGCTGATGGAGTAACAACCATCTGTCAAGCATTCGCTCCACTCAATTGAGTTAATGTCGGCAGTGAACTCAAGAATTTGATTGGTGGTTACATTGGTTTGTAAATTGGTAAAGCTCATGCCTACACAAGAAGTGCTTCCTTCCTGCACATTGCTTTGGAAAATGGCTGCCACATTGCTGCAACTATTGCATTCTGGTACTTCTACAGTGATAATGTATTCAAAGCTTGGACACGCATTGGTGGAACCTGATGCGGACACGACATAGGCACCGGAGTCATCGAAATGGTGAATGATGGATTGATTGTCGGTCACTGATTCATTTCCAAAGTTCCAGACAATGGGGCCAAGTACATTACCTCCGGGGATTTCGAAGATGAAATCGCCACATTCTGTGCCGGGGCCAAACCAAATACTGTAATTGCAAGGCGAATTGTTGGCTACCACAATGGTGGTGCAAGCCTCGATGACACCGCAAGCATCTGTCTGGATAGATCCGCATACGGTATATTCACCTGGCTCTGTGTATTCATGCATGGTTACCCAAGTGGCTTCCAGCGATTGGTTGTCGCCAAAATTCCACATCATAGGATAGACCTCGGGTGTTCCAGTGGCGGTGAATTCGAAGAATCCGGGTTCTAGCTCTTGGGCTTCAATAGTGAGATTGCATTCAATTGCATTGCAGTTGCTGTTCACACTGAGGTGCACAGTCATCGTGTACAACTCGCTATTGTCGCCATATTCAGTGGAGATAACATTCCAGCTGCCACTAAAATTATGGATAAAATTGGAGTTGCCTTCAAATGGCTGGTTGCCTGTGAATTCAAGCGTGTAGCAATCCTCCTCAAGGCAGTCATAATAGGATTGACTTACTTCCATGGGCGTAAAATCATAGGCCCCGCTAGCGATCAGTTGATTGCCACTATTGGTCAATGACCAGTTCACAATGGGCATCCCGCCAAAAGATGGATACGACGCAAAATTGAAGCCAGCAATGTCGCAGTCAGCTTGGCAAGTGCCATTTATACTGATTAAAATTTCAAATCCATAGCTTCCTGGGAGATTGATGGTGTCAATGCTGATGATGTCGGCGTTTGAGCCAATTTGCGGAATGACCGCATCGAAGGAGAAGGGAGAATTGGTCATCGCGGTAATGACATAACATCCGTCCTCTAAACAAACCATTGTATCATAGTATGGATCATTGCTGCTGAATTGAGCCATGCCATTTTCAACTTGGTTGAGATTTTGAGCGTTGTAAATCGACCATTGAAGGTAGCTAGTACCTCCATTGTTTAGGAAGCTATCAAAACCGAAGGATAATTCGGTACAGGTGTTGCAATTGTCAATTGTTGCGATGGTGCAATATTCAACTTCGCTTGCACAAGAAACGCTATTATACCAAGCGCAAATGGGGTAGGTGCCGTCTGTGGCGGTGAGTGTAATGATATTTCCAACTAAACCGCTATTAACGCCGTCGAATGACCAATGCACTTCAGTAGAATTGAGATTGGTGTTGGCTTGAAAAATAGCCAATCCGCAAGAGGTAGGCAGTTGTTGGATATCGAGTGTACAGTCCAATCCGCAGTCGACTTGGATGGTCTCACAAATCTCGATGCCTTCAGGGCAGCTATTCGAGGTGTATTGACCACACACCGTGTAGGTGCCATTTTCCAAATAATTGTGTTCAATGAAATGTCCACCAGAACTCTCGGTGCCATCACCGAAATTCCAAATGACAGATTCACCGGGTGATACATTTCCAATCTCAAAATTCCATAGTGAACACTCATTAGTCGCTGCTGCAAACATTTCGGTAGGACATTGTAATGTGTTGAAACAATCCTCGATGATCACAACTACATAGGCCGTTGCATTATTCGGACAAGCTTCGTTGACGATTTGAGCAGTTACGGTGTATACACCGGGGCTTGTATAATAATGGTCGACACTAGCGATCGAGGTGCTAGCGTTGGTGCCATCACCGAAGTTCCAACTGACGGGTAAATTGGAAGGATTTGCACCGGCTTCGAAATGTACGTGTCCACAATCGTTCTCATAGGTGCGGTAAATTTCGCCTTGGCATCCGTTTCCAACTCCGCCACAAGGCTGCACATCGACGGCAACGCAAATCTCTACTCCGCTTTGGCAGTAGGTGCCATAGGCCATTACACATACATTATAAACACCTAGGGAATCGAAGGTGTGTGTCACATTGTTTTGACCGCCCGCAGTGGCGCCATCACCAAAGTTCCAGGACATATTGCCAAAATTGCCGAGGTTATTGAGATGAAACACATAGGTGTGACAACCTGTGCGTTCATATGTAATTTGTGTAGGACAATTGCTATTGCTACAATCAGGATTGTCGACAACAGCGCAAACGGTAGTCGAGCTTTCACACGTTGGACTCACGTGTGCTAGGCAAATTTGATGCACCCCTTGAGTCATGAAACTTTGTTCCAGCACATTGGCAGTGCTAACTAGGGCGTCATCCACAAACCAATAATTCGTTCCCAAGTTGGTGGCATTGTGTTCGATCAGATAGGCGCCGCAATTATTTCCTTGGTTCACAATCAAGGAGGTTGGGCAGCCGCTGTTGTCGGGCACAGTATTCATTTCGATGGTTTGACAATACTCCGATACACACACCGGGATGTCGCCTTCGTATAAAGCTTGAAACAGACAGATTTCATACACCCCATTTTCCAAGTAGGTATGGTTGGGCTGAACTCCCTGGATAGTGCCTCCATCGCCGAAGTCCCAACCAAAGAGTGAGGTAAATCCTACTTCAGGTGTGCTGTTATTCACTACGCTCACCACGCCATCATTTTCTACGGTCGCCACAAATGCAGCTTGGCAAACGATTGGTTCGCCGGTCACACAGAAACCAAATGAAAATGGAATGTTCTGAGAGGTTTGAAAGATATTGAAGCTCGAGGTATTTTCACCAAGCACTTCGAATGATGCAAGGTGGGCACTGGTGCCAAATCCTGCGCTATAACTCAAGGTTGTGTAATAGCATCCTTCAGGCAAACAAAGATCGAAATCATGAATTGCCGGTGCTCCAGAGATGTCCAAGGTGGCCTGCGCAACGACCTCTTCAGCTTCGTTGTAGATCGTGTAAGCGACCAAGTTACTGACGTTTTCGACACAGCAGGTGTTGAATTGGAATACCAATGGCATGGTGCCTTCCTGACATTGAGCGAGCATTTGAAAGTTTGATAGGCAGACCGCTACGAGGAACAAAGCCAGGGTGTAAAATTGTTTCATTTGGTAGTTAAGGTGTTTATTCTGAAAGACGTATATCTCCTGAGATTGGTTGCGTAGATGTGTGTGATTCGCAAAACAGGAAATCGCAGTGGCATTGAAAATCAGATGAAACGAGGGTCGACTTCCATCACATGCGTACATTTTTTGCATGTGCGGAATTCCTCACTTCCATAAAATTCTTTGAATCGAGGCAAAAAGTCTTTTTCTACATCATGCAAAATGAAACGAAACTCATGCAGAAGATGGTTACAGTTTTCACAATACCACTGCAGTCCATCGACCATGTCCGTTTCAAAACGTTTGCGCTCAATGACAAGTCCAACTGTGTTGGGTCCGCGGCGCGGCTGATGAGGCACTTTTGCTGGCAGCAGGAACATTTCTCCTTCCTTGACATGAATGGTCACAGCTTCTCCGTTTTCCTGGATGCCCACTTCAATATCTCCTTTGATTTGAAAAAAGAGCTCTTCCGATTCATTGAAATGGTAGTCCTTGCGTGCATTGGGTCCACCAACGATCATTACCAGATAGTCACCACTTTCTTTATATAGATTTTTATTCCCAACAGGCGGTTTGAGCAAATCGCTGTTTTCGTCTATCCAATTTTGCAGATTAAAAGGCCTTGCAATCATTTCTATAAATTTATTTCGAGGTTATGCCGTGAAGATAGCGTCCTTTTTGGCTTTGGACAAATCAAAAAGAATGTCCAAGTTGTCTTCTACCGCAGTGCCTACGACTATGATGTCTGCACCTGCTTTATAGGCTGTATGCGCTTGATCATAATTGCGAATCCCGCCACCTACGATGAGTGGCAAAGAAGTGATTTTCCGCACAGATTGGATCATTTCGCTGTGTACAGGTTGAAGAGCACCGCTTCCGCCATCCAAATAAAACAAACGAAGCCCAAGCATTTCACCGGCCATGACCGTGGTTGATGCAATTTCGGCTTTATGATGGGGGATAGGCATGGTTTGGCTGATGTATGAGGCGGTGGTCGCATTGCCACAGTCGATAAGTAGATAACCTGTGGGCAATACCTCCAAACCACTCGCTCTGATGCGTGGTGCTGCTTGCACGTGTTGTCCGATTAATAGATCAGCATTGCGGCCTGAAATCAGAGAAAGCAAGAGCAACGCATCTGCATGCGCCGAAACCTGTTGAGCGCTGCCAGGAAATAATACCACGGGCAGATTAGAGGTTGATTTGATGATTCGAAGGGTGTCCTCAAACCGATCAGTGGACAATAAGCTACCACCTACAAACAACAGATCTACAGCACATTCCGAGGCTGCTTTCAATAGTTGAAGCAAAGCAACTTGATCGCCACATTTGTCTGGATCAATCAGCAACGCCAACCCCTTGTGTTGTTCGAGCTGCATGCGATGTATTTGGGATTCAATGCCTTTCATCGAAGTTCAAAGATAGGACAAGCACCGAATGGATTGGCACGGCTCCTTCAATTGATTTAGGAGGGTGATACGACTTTGAGTTTTGCAAAGCGTAACAGTAATTGCTTTTGTCCTTCTTTCGGGAAGAAAATGGTGGCCTTGATATCTGGTGCTACACCGTCCAATGCGATAACCTTTCCCTTTCCAAATTTCTCATGCAACACTTCTGCACCAACCAATATGTCCTCAGCAGGCGAAAAATCACCAACGCTAGCTTGTGCGCTAGTGGGATTTACTTTTTTGAAATTACGAGGAGGAACGAAAGGCACCGCCGGTGGCTCGTTGTGCACTACTTTGGCAGGCGGCGACTGAGCTGGTTTCTGAGAAAATCTATTTTGAGGTCCAAAGAATTGCGATCGCTCATTGTCAAAACGAGTGGACGTAGGTTTTGGGGATTCACTTGGCAGCTCAAGATATTGTTCATCGATTTCTTCGATAAATCGACTCGGCTCACAATAACTGAGTTGGCCCCAACGATAGCGTGTAAGGGCATAGGATAAAGTAGCTTTTTTTTCAGCGCGTGTCAATGCCACATAAAAAAGCCTTCTTTCTTCTTCCATTTCTTCGCGTGAGTTGATGGATAGTTGCGATGGAAAAAGATTTTCTTCAAGCCCGACAATATTGACATATGGGAATTCAAGGCCTTTGCTAGCATGTATGGTCATGAGGCTCACACGATCGTTGTCTTCGCCTTTGTCCTGATCGGCATCGGTAAGCAGGGCTACATCGATTAGGAAGTCGCTAAGCGTATTGATTTGAAGCGGATTCGCCTCGTCCACACGGTCGCTAAATTCTTTCATACCATTCAGCAACTCTTGGATGTTCTCATACCGAGCCACCCCTTCTGGAGTGCGGTCGCTGTAAAGGTCTTTCAAGAGCCCGCTTTCAGATGCGATTTGATGACCTAATTCATAGGCATTCCGCGCATCAAGAGCCACTCGAAAGCTTTTGACCATGGTAATGAACTCGTTTATTTTATTCCAAGTAGCGCCGGTAATTCCAGCTTCTTGGCTCCGCTCAACCATTTCCCAAATACCAATTTGTCGCTCATTTGCTCCAACCACAATTTTCTGAATGGTGGTATCTCCAATGCCCCTTTTCGGATAGTTGATCACCCGTTTGAGTGCTTCTTCATCATTGGGGTTGCAGGCCAATCGAAAGTACGATATCAAATCCTTGATCTCTTTGCGCTGGTAAAAGCTAAGGCCCCCATAAATGCGGTATGGAACATTGAGTTTGCGAAGTGCTTCTTCAAAGGCTCTACTTTGCGCGTTGGTGCGATACAATATGGCGAAATCAGAGGGTTTAGCTCCATCTTGTTGCCGGAGATAGAAAATCTGATTGGCTACGAAATAGCCTTCGTCATTGTCCGTAGCAGCCTTGTGCACCTTGATTTTATCGCCCACGTCATTGGCCGTCCAGACATCCTTTTGTATTTGTTCCTTGTTCTTGGAGATGATCGAATTCGCCGCATTCACTATGTTTTTTGTGCTGCGGTAATTTTGCTCGAGTTTATACACGCTGAACTCATCATATATGCCATATTCCTTCTGGAAATTCAATATGTTCTGAATATTGGCGCCACGAAACGCATAAATACTTTGAGCGTCATCACCCACTACGCATATATTGGCGTGACGAGCGGCGAGCTGTTTTACAATGAGGTATTGGGCAAAGTTGGTATCTTGATACTCATCCACCAATATGTATTGAAATTTCTCCTGATACTTGAGCAAAATCGAGGGGAAATCCCGCAGAAGCACATTGGTCTTGAAGAGCAAGTCATCGAAATCCATGGCGCCTGACTTGAATAAACGCAAGTCATATTGAGCAAAGATTTCTCCCAAGCGTGGCTTCGCACTCATGCGATCCTCAGCGATTAGATCCGAATTGTTTAAGTAATCCTGAGAAGAGATCAGGTTGTTCTTTGCGCTTGAAATTCGATTATAGACCAAACCGGGTTTGTAGGTCTTATCATCCAGGTTCATTTCCTTGATAATGTCTTTTACCAAATTTTTGGCATCGGCAGTATCATAAATGGAAAAGTTCCGCGGATAGTTGATGTATTCCGACTCAATCCTCAAGATACGAGCGAAGATGGAGTGGAAGGTGCCCATCCAAATGTCCTTGGCATCGCTCTCCCCTATGAGTTCGCCGATCCGATGCTTCATTTCTTTCGCAGCCTTATTTGTAAAAGTCAAAGAAAGAATATGAAAAGGATCTACGCCATTTTGTATTAAATGAGCGATGCGATAAGTGAGAACCCGTGTTTTACCAGATCCAGCGCCAGCTATCACCATCATAGGCCCAGTGATCTGGGCAGCCGCAACGCGCTGAGCTTCGTTGAGTTTGGAAAGTAGTTCGTGTGCCATAAAAGTTACCGCCACGAAGATAAAACGCTTTCCAGCGGCTTATACCGAATGTGAGTAAACAATGAATAAGATCTCCAGCCTACATTCTATGCGCGGCCAATCTCCTTCAAATGGACAACGTGAGAGCGCACAGCGCGCAATACTGTTGGATGGTAGTTATAAGGAACGCCGTAGGTATCACACATTTCCTTCACAATTTTGCTCAATGCAGGGTAGTGGATGTGTGAAATACGTGGGAACAAATGATGCTCTACTTGGAAATTCAATCCGCCAGTAAACCAAGATACAATTTTGTTTTCCATAGCAAAATTGCTAGTGGTTTTGATTTGTTGCACAGCCCAGTCATTGTCGAGCTTTTGACGTGATTTAGAATCGTCATAGAATGACGTCTCTTCCACTACGTGAGCCAATTGGAATACAATCGCGATGATGATTCCGCAAACTAAAATTGTCACCGTGTAACCGATCAATACATTGGTCAAACCAAGCAAATAAATGGGAAGTCCAATAAACATGGTGTAGTAGGTCAACTTGGTCACCCAAAAGCTAATGTGCTGTGCGAATGTGTATTTTTTGATTGGCACACTACCCACTTTTCCAGAAAAATACTTCTTGAAATCAAAGTAAAAAACCCAGAAAGCATAATTCGTAGCGTAAAAGAAGAAAGCATAAATATGTTGGTATTTATGATACGAACGCTTTTCTTGTTGTGTTGTCACGCGCAAAACGGGCTGCACATCAATATCATCATCAAGACCAACTACATTGGTGTAATTGTGATGAACCATGTTGTGTTTGGTCTTCCAAAGATGAACGTCTCCGCCCATCACGTTAAGAGAGTGCCCCATGATGTTGTTCAACCAAGGATAACGAGAGTAACTGCCATGAGCACTATCGTGCATTACGTTGAAGCCAATACCGGCCAGCGTAACTCCAAGTAACGCACACATGATGAGACTGATGTATGGATTATTAGGGGTAAAAAACACAAGTGTAACGTACAATGCTACCAAGGCGCTAATGAGCAGAATGGCTTTGATGTGAATTCTCCAATCTCCCCAGCGGTTTTTGCCCGATTGTTCGAAGTATTGGTCAACTCTACTTGTAAGTTCGTTGAAAAAACTAAACTCTTTTTCGTTGTTCATTTCTGACATTAGGTATAATTTTTTGGCAAGGAAAATCTCCACGCCCATTTATTGGTGTGCAATTTACGACTGCTTTGCGATCAACAAGCCATTAAATTCTTACAATTCTACCCCAAAGCGATGTTAATATGATCTAAGTCAGCGACTAAGGCTTGCTTGTGAAAGGGTCTGAAAATTTGGGGTCTCCCAAAACCTGATAATCGGTCAAGGTGCGCATGAAAGCTATCAGGGCATTTTTCTCCGATTGCGACATGAACATGCGCAAAGGAATAGTGCCGTTGATTTCAACCTCAAGTGATGGATCGATTACAGGACCGAGATTGAACAAACCTCCATTGCTATGGGTGCGCAGTGTCTGTGATAGTTGAGGATGGTATTGAATGCCGCTGTTATAAAATTCCACGACTTCCTCGAGCGTGCCAAAGCGCCCATCATGCATATAAGGTCCTGTCAAAGCGATATTGCGAAGAGATGGTGTTTTGAACCAACCATTCAACGGGGTGTTGGCGTCCATCAATCCAATCACGCCTGGATCATTGTAATGTTCATCCAATCCTATGTTTTGAGCAAAAGTCAAACTGCCATCTAGATTTGGGCCACCATGACAAGTGGAACAAGGAAATTTAGTGAAGAACAATCGGCGGCCGAAGTTCTCTTCTTCTGTGAAATTGGGAAACTCATCGAGATTCGTATTCACTTGGGAGCGGCCAATGTCATATTTACTCTGATAGGAAATGATGGATCTGATGAATTGGGCCATGGCAATGCCCATCCGCTCGGATGTGACTTCTTCAGAACCAAATGCATTTATAAATAAAGGCTTGTAGTAAGCAGCATCTTCTACTTTGGCCACCATGTATTCTTCCTCGTCGATGCCCATTTCAATGTGGTTGGCAATGGGTTGCAGCACCATATGATCCAAGGCTTGCTCTCGCAAATCCCAGAAGAAGCCAACTTGAGTGCCTGTATTGACAATTGCTTGGGTATTGCGCCCGGCCAAGTTAAATTCAAAACCCTCGCTGCGAACAAGGTTGTCCGCAAATCCAGTGACCTGCTTGTGACAACTTCCGCAACTCACACGATTGTTGCGAGAAAGTCTCGTATCATAAAACAGCACTCTACCCAATGTGGCGATATCATCGTCAATTATGCTGTCGTTGTATGGGTCAAAAAAGAGTCCTTGAACAGCTTCGGTGTTATAATACTGATAGGTTTCGGCAGGCAAATGAGGTACACGCGCCTCACCCTCCTCTACGGTGGGTGTGCAGGTCCAAATGGTTACGACCATGCTAAACATCAATAGGATAGTCCGTGTGTACATCATTTCAAAAATAGGCATCAAAGCGTTAAACAAATGAAAAGCGCGGAAGGTGCGATGAAATAGGTTCTATTGCCTTCTGTAATCAATTCACTGTCAAACTCTGGGAAGAGATTGCTCTCGGCTTTTTCAGTCAAATTATCTTTCCCAATGCGAAACAACAGCTCAGTACCAATACTTACTTTGGGGTGTGGTTTATAGTCCAGGCGCAAGTAAGGGGAGATGCCACTCTCTTTGAAGATTGATGAATTGTCATTTTTGACCTGCGCACCGTCTTCGTTTTGGAATTCGGTTGACAAGCTCTGCGTATACCCCGATTGGTAGTAGTCGATACCGAAATGCATATTCCATCGAGCTTGGATGGCGATTTTATAATATGCGCCAATTCTCCAATCGGTATGGGAGCTATCTACTTGCGTGGTGACATTGCCGTTGGCTGAGGATGGTTGGTGTGTTGAGGTGGATTTATCAAGACCCAAACTGGCATGAAAACCGAATTTGGAACCGCCATAGC
>JAIYCK010000179.1 GCA_027488055.1 Flavobacteriales bacterium
CACCTTGTAAGGCGTTCCAAAAACACTATTGAAATTAGATAAAACATACTCGGTATTGGCATTGATTTGTGGACCATCTGCCACACCCTCTGGATATTCGCCAATAAGAAGGGTTTCCTCATCCACAATTTTCATATGCATGTCAATGTGATGTATGCCATCATATGGCAAGGTGGGCATCTTTATATAGCGGCTGATCCCCATGTAGTCAGCAAGGATCGTATTGATATCGTCTTCGCTTTTGGCCGTCACACCGTAGGGGTTGTTGAACTCATTTTCATCCAATATGAGATTGGAGGCAAAAGCGGTTCCAAATCCATCACACATGAAATTCCCTCCGGTATTCACCAAGTCGTTGGGTGCTTCAGTGGTGGTATACAATGGAATGCCAATTTCTTCTGCGATGAAGGCCGGAGAAGCATCGTCATTGGGACGTGTAGGACGATTGTAGATCCAATCGACAAGCATCAAACTATCCACACCGTTGGCATAAACGGGATTTCCAGCATAATCACGCATCCAAATGCTGTCGAAGTTTTCGTCGAGCAGCGTGATATTGGACATACTCAAAGCTGGGCCCGCGTTGTTGTTACTGGTTAAAAAATCTTCTGTGGCTTGCGGATCTTCTGTCAAAATGATGACACGTGTTTCAAGGACGGCAGCTGCCACGATCTGTTTGAGAATCCCAGGGTAACCGGTCCATGCAATCGTCAATGCTTGCAATTCCTCCCATTCTGCCATGGCACGGAGACTGCTGAACGGTGGTGGACTTGTGATGCTGTTCGGAGGTGCCGTAGGCGCTGTGCCTATCATCTGCGTCAACTGTTGTCGCTCTGTGGCGCTAAAATTTTTAGGCAAAATCTCCTGTGCATTCAGCACGATGTTCAATGCAATGGTAATTCCGGTGAGTAAAAGTGTTTTCATTCAAGTAGGTTTCAATATAAAAGGTCAATAATTGCGGTCTCAAAGGCTGTGCAATATATGCTATCATCTATTAGTGTGTCAATGCCGTTGCCAATCCATCGGTATTGGTAATGTACAAATTGATCGCCATATACCATACAACTGAAGGTAGTGTCAATATTGGGTTGTGTGAAATATTTCCAACTATCATCGCAGCAGGTGCATTCAAAATCAGTGTTTTTGTAACGCATCCATAACTGGCTATACGCCGGCAGCTGATCGCTCACATGCACTTGGATAGTTGACTTAGGAAAGAGAAATATATTTTTCGTGTAGGTATTTTGATCCGCAAAAAACTGCGGGTCTACCTCTACAAATCGTGTGTGATAGCCACTTTTGCTGAATTGCAAACGAAGGCTGGGATACGTAGCCGTTTCAAAAGGAATCGTGTATCGACCATCGGCGGCGGTGGACATACTGCCTATGCTGCTATAGTCACTGCTGAAAACACCATTGTTGATCTCTTGAGTTTGGGCGATTACCTGCGCGCCACTTAATGATTGGCCGAGATTGCCGCGTTTCACCGTGCCTTCGAAGCGCTGGGTGTTCTCATCCTTTTTGCAAGCGGTCAAATGCAATGATAGCCAAGCTATAAGTGCCACGCAATAAAACGTCTCTCTGCTCATCCCCCTCATTTATTTGTGGGTTTTATAATGTTCATACAATGCTTCGATTTTACCCACGAATTGATATGGTTCCTTGGCATAGCAATAACCATGTTTGACAATGGGCATACTGTAATATTTTTCTTGTTGTTTGAGCAGCAGGGCCTCAGCCACGTTGGAATTCCAAACAGTGTCCTGATAACCGAGCTCTCTTGCAAGATTTTGCGCATCAATGACATGCCCTTGCCCAATGTTATAACTCGCCAAAATAAATTTATTACGTTCCATGTCATTGGGTACTTTTTTGCGCCATAAACCTTGAAGGTATTTCAGGTATTTGGTTGCCGCTTGAATACTGCACTCTGCGTCAGGCGAAGAGGAACATCCAAATCGAACGGCCGTTTCGGGCATCAATTGCATCAGGCCAAAAGCACCGCTTCTGCTCTGTGCGTTGGGATTGAAGCGCGATTCTTGAAAAGCCAATGCGGCCAGTAGGCGCCAATCCCAACCAATTTGAGGTGCATAGACTTTGAACAACGAATCATAGGGCGACAATGCGCCTGGCTTGAGAGGCGGCATTGCAAATACCAAAGATGGTGCGGCTGGATCTTCTTTGCCGAAATAGCTATTATAAAGGGCACTTACCCTTTTCTTGGTGCTATTGCGCTGCATCCAACCATTCAAGGTTTTCAATAATTGACTCGATGTTTTGCGCACGGCCCATGCAATTTCTTGTTCACCGCTTATCGCATATTGCATATCCAATTCGGGGTAATCCTCAGCTCCCATTCGGAGCAGGTTTTCATCGGTAATGGTGGCATGAATTTCACCAGAATTAGCAAGGCGAAGCAAGTCATCGGTGCTTATGCTTCCTGGTGCGTCAGTAATGACAAATAACTTTCCGATGCGCTTTTGTAACTCTTCTAAACGCTCATGAAATGCGGAGTAACGATGCACTGTGATGGGGATTTGACTCAACGCACTACTGTCACTGACCAATGTATATAACGAGTCAGGATGTTCTTTTGGAAATTTACGTTGCGCCAATATTTGACGGGTTTGGT
Organism: Flavobacteriales bacterium; assembly: GCA_027488055.1. Classification (GTDB taxonomy): domain Bacteria; phylum Bacteroidota; class Bacteroidia; order Flavobacteriales_D; family Sanyastnellaceae; genus CANHSF01. The sequence continues at coordinate 2,633 of JAIYCK010000179.1, forward strand.
AAAGTGTTTCGGTAAACTGCACCAACTCGCTGCGCTTGGGTGTGACAGTCAAATTGGAGGCGATGATATCGCCCTCGCCATCGTTCAGCATGCGGAACATTTCGTCTACATCATCCAATGTTTTAACTTCGAGAGCAACACCGATGTGCTTGGCAAATGCTTTGACCAATTCATAGTCAAATCCTTTCTTTTGATTTTTGTAGAGATAATAAGTACTCGCACTATTTTCTGTGATGAGCACCAACTTGCCTCTTTTTTTGATGCTGTCCAGGTCGAAAGTAACACAATCGAATGGCTGGGAATCCACATCGCGCAGGCTAACTTCTTGGTTATACCAGATATAGATTCCCAAAGCTGCTAGGATCGCGAAAAAGGATATGACGAAAGCCCTGGTCATTGTGAATTTGAAATAGATGGACCCATTCAAGAGCGCTATTCTGAGGCCAAGTTAATGTATTTCACGTAAATAGTGTTACAGCATATTGTATTTGGAGAAGCAGATAAACACGTCACAGCTCCTATCGTTTCAACTCAAGTTTGATGGTTTTGTTTTATCATTGTCAAATGAAACGGTGTTTTTTAATGTGGATGATCGTGGTAACCCAGTCCTTGTGCGCCCAATCAAATCCATTGGACATGGCAATTACGCGCAATGCAACGCGTGATTTTCACTATCAAAAGGCACCCCAACGAAAATGGCTGGAAGGCAAAACCATCCGGCCCATTCAGCGCGTCAACCCATTGTGGTATCTATCGGGCGCGCTATTGTTCGCCTATCAGAATGTCCTGTCGGAGCAAATTCAGGCTGATTGCAATTATCAATTGTCCTGCTCGGGTTATACCAAAAAATGCATTGAACAACATGGATTGTTTTTGGGCATACTACTGGGCGCCGATCAACTTAATGCGTGTCAGCCCAATGTGTATTTGGATTATGAAACAGAGAGCGTCAATGGACTAGGTAAAATAATCAACGATGTACCGAATTAAGTGCTTGGTCGTTTTGCTAATTATACATGGCACTAGCGCAGCGCAAGTGGATGTGGGTTATATTCAATATCTGTCTTCGCAGAAATTATCTACGGAACATCGCCAATATCTCGCTCATTGTGCGGCCTCGACAAGCCCAGACACGCTGTTATATTTTCAACTCAAGTATCAATTGCAATACCGCAATTCAGAGGAGTTCCATAAACTTCAACCTTCACAGAGTCCGCTATTCATGAACGATTCAGCGGCCTTGCTACTGACTGGCCTTTGGGTCTTGGAAGATGTTTATCAATCCCGACTTGAACCCAGTCAGTGGTTGGTTTCGAGTCGATTTCAGTCGGTCCGGCAATTGGGACATGTCATGGCAACGGGGATGCAGCATGGTAAGTTGGAGTCTATGCAACAGTGGCCAAGTGAAATGAGCGATTCATGGTCAGCTCTGCAGGCTTATAGCAGCAAGAAACCTTGGAAAGCAGCTCTCTTAAGTACAATTATACCTGGCAGCGGTAAAATATATGCTCAAAGGTCACGGGTTGCTTGGATGGGTATGATCGGGTTGACATTATTCGGTGCGCAAAGCGTGGAGGCTTACCGCAAATTGGGAATCAAACACCCACTCACCATTGGCAACATGGCTGTGTTTGGAATATTTTATGGAGGTAATATCTGCGGCAGCGCGCGCACGGTCAAAAGCCGACGCACTGAACTGCGAAATAAATTTTATAAAGATGCTTCGTTTTATTATCGTCGTTTACATAGGCCTTTGTTGTATTGATATACAGGCACAGGATTGGCCGGTGTTTGCCGAGCAAATGGAGCGTCGTATGTATGAGGCTTCAGATGACCGCGCCCGCAATGCGATTTTGTTATCCAAGTTGGATAGTGCTTTTCATTACCTTGACGTGCCATCCATGCGCGAAGATGTATCACGTGACTTGAAGCGTCTAAAATGGGATGAACTAAGTACAGATGAGCGAAAGCGGTCGCATTGGAATGCTGCTTTGTGGGCTTATTCTGCAAGCGAATACAATGAAGCACGGGTGCATATTACAAAGTATCAGCGCCTGACCAACGATACATCGATCCATGCACAATTCTTACACATGTTGATTGCTATTGAGAGCGATTCATTGCTGGCAGGTAAACTCATCAATCAGATGACAACCAAGGACAGCGGATTTGTGGCAATGAAAACGATAATGCACAAGCGATGGAGCAAGGAGCAGCGCGCATTTCCATTTGTGCTAGCAGGCGCAATCATACCAGGCAGTGGACTGATGGCAGAGGGTTTCGTTGGCAAAGGCTTGACGGCTCTCATGTTGAACAGCGCTGTAGGATTGGCATTGGCAGCCATGATAAGAGCCAATCTATATTTCAATATCGCGACTTGGGGGGTCATGCTTGTACAAAAGTTCTACATCGGACAGTTGAACCTTACAAGCAATCTTTTTCGCAGCAGGCATCCACGCAAACTAGCCAGACAACATGAACTGTTGAGGCAAGAACTTGCAACACTTTTGTTAAAATATCCACTTCAGTACAAAAGCATTTGACGAATTTTCGCGGGGAATGGATACCCCGTACACGTGGCAATGATTTCAAGCGACATCAAACCATCCGCAGTGGGCGGTTGTTTTTATTGAATTCGCTTCATTTGCTTGGTCAATTCCTGAATAATGCGCATTTCGTTGGTTTGACCTGTGGTAGATTTATCAGATGAATAAACACTGATACCTTCGGTTACGTCAAACACAAGGAAGTAGATTTCTGTACTATGCTTGGGTAACAACTCCATGGCCACTGCAATGGGCAGCAAAACAGGAATGAAACACGTAGTGACCCACAGGCGCTCCGTTTGTCTGCCTTCGGTCAATGACACCACCCCTGTATATACAAATTTATTGGTGCCGTATTGCGCTTCCAAGGCTTGCGTGTAGTCAGTCATCAAAGGAATCATTTTGATTTTCGATCCAGTGTGTGCAAGGTGTTCTTGCACCCAGCCATTCATCAAGCTCATTGTGTTATAATCTTGGATCTGATCTGCCTCCATTTTTTTGGTCAACAAGGTTTGTTGTTCTAAACCGGTTTTGTTAGCACTTGTCGAAATCTGATCTTTGAGCGCAATATTTTGTGCTTCGGCCTCCATCAAAAGCAAACCTTTTCGGTAATCATATGCCACATAAAAGGGATCTACAAAGATGGCTTTCGATATATCGAATTCTGTCTTGTCGTTACTTTTTTGGTAGGCAGTCTCTTCCTCCTCTTCTTCTTCTTTTTTCTTGAGTTCCTTAGCAACTATTTCTTGTGCATCGAATTTGGCCTTAAGATCAGCACGATTCATTTTAAGATACATCTGGCTTACAAAGTAGTCTTCCCATTCTTCTTCCATGGCTTCTTTATCATCGCCGCTCAGTGTGCTTTGCAATGCTTTCTCTTTTTTAGCCCGCAATTTGTCGTATTTAGACTCTTCTTCCTCTTCTTCCTCTTCGTTGGTGGCAGAGGGAGTAGAGGTTGCGGCGGTGGATGTCTCTTCCTTGGGAGTGCTAAGGCTCACTAGCTTATTCAAATTCGTAAGCAGATCACCGTATTCGAATTTGTGTTTGAGGATCAACTCTACCATCGCATCGTCCAACAATTTACCCATGAAGGGGTTCTTGTATTTTTCATACGTTTCCCACAAATGGCGAACTGCAAAGAGGTTGCATTCCTTCTTGGATATGTTTTCAAAGAAGTAATAAACGCCTTGCACATTGCTATACACATCTTCGCTGGTTGGGGCTACATCTCCTAAGTCGCCTGCATTTTTGTATTTGGTAATGCCATAAAGTGCTTTGGCTCTGAATTCATTGAGTGTTTGATTGTCACCTTCTTTTTTGGCAAGTACATAGGCATTGTAGAAAGCGTCTACAAATTGTTGTGCTGCAAGATCAAGTATAATACACTCGTATTGCGCCAATCGACGAATTTGAGTGAAACGGTCTTTTCCAAGCATGTACTTTTTACCCTTGGAGGTATTGGAGTCCGTCAGCTCCATGATGCGCGACCGGCGCTTGCTGATGTTTGGATGGGTGCTTTCGGAATCATCATCGTCATCATCAAACAAGGGGATGGGTGCGAGCGAGTCGATTTGAACACTTTGAGGAAGCGTGGTCAGACCCAAGGTCAGGAAGGTGTCGTCAAACTCAATGTCGTCAATCGGCAACATTTTGAATTGAAGCACATCCAGTATGGATAGGGCTGCTTGTTTGTCATATCCTTTTTTGACCAAGCGCTCAAAGCCAAGACTGTCTGCCTCAAACTCCATGTCACGTGAAAAGGCACTCAAGAGCTTCATTCTTGAATCGCGACGACCATAGCGCTCGGTCCGCGCTTGATCCGACATGCGATCATTCTCCAATACCTTGTTGATGCTGTGTTCTTTCTCATAGTGTGCAACTTCGTGCGACAATACGGCCGCCAATTGTCCTTCATTCTCCAATTGAGACAACAATCCGACTGTCACGAAGATGATTCCCTGATTGGTCGCAAAGGCATTTACCTCATTGGATTTCATGACATAAAACTGCAATTCAGAGCGAAGTACTTCGTCGTCAGAGAGCAGGAATTGAGCCACTTCATTCACATATTGCGTAAGCGAGTCTCCAAACAAAATCTTGCCACTTTGCAGCAGCTCATCGATTACGAAGTTATTTTTAAGGATAAATTCGTTGATGCGTTTCTTTTCACGCTCGTTGCGCTCTTTCCGAGCGGCCTTGGTTTGTGCAGCTTGCACCTTAGCTGCTGTGAGGGTCCTAAACTCTTCGGGGATCGATCCTGTAGATTGAATGGGTCCGTGCTGGGCATTGCTAAGGGTACAAAGGCCAACAATAAGGAAGGCGAGTAGAATGGATTTTTGCATTCGGGATTGTATAGGCCACGAAGATATTTCACAGCTCGCCTTCGGCAAAGATTTTTGTAAAGTTTGCTCCGATTTCCATATGGCTTTTTAAGAGCGCAGTCAAAATAGCAGCCGGTTTGCCTGCTCATCTGTTGCGATTTTTTTCGCCTCCTACATTTGAACGTCAGTATGGGATGACCTTCATACTTTCGATCCAACTAGCTGTCGATGCCGAACCCTGCGCTTGCCCTACACTGTTAAATAGTAATGTGTTAATGTGTGCTCGGATTCCTACACACACAAGGAGTCTATCTGGGCCATATGGGGAACCCGCATGGTCAAGTAGCCTTCGCCAATCGTAATGGAAGCCTCACGTCCATATTGTAGGCAGCGACCATATAAGAACTCGAGGAACTCCTTGGAAGAAATAGGTGTCTGTGGTCCCGATACGCCTTGTTGGAAAAATTGTGAGCCATAACAGAGCAGTACTTCCATCTTTTTATCCCAATATCCTTGAATATCAACCACTAAATCAGGTTTTATATAGTCGTCTTGTATATAGGCATACACTTGCTCAGGCCGATATGCTTTTTGCAGTTCGCCATTTTCATCGTGTGTTTCAATTTTTATCAAACCAGCCAAGAAGCATGCGTCAGCGACCAATTGGTGTGCTCGACCATGATCCGGATGCCGATCATGGGGTGCATTGCAAAGCACTACTTTCGGGCGCCAGCGGCGAATACAACGCACAATGGCGAGTTTATTGGTTTCGTTGATTTCGAAAAATCCGTCGGCTAATGCAAGATTTTCCCGGTAGGTTAACCCCAATTTTGCACTTGCTGCTGCGGCTTCCTGGCTGCGCAGTTCGGCACTACCGCGACTACCCAATTCGCCTCGAGTGAGATCAATGATTCCAATGCGTTTGCCAGCCTCGCTGGCCTTTATCAAGGTACCTGCGCAACTTATTTCCACGTCATCGGGATGTGCGGCAAATGCAAGGATGTCTAATGATGTAGGATCTGTCATAAATTGAGGTTTGAGCCAAGGACAAAGGTAGACATGCAAATAGCGCGGACTTTTTGATCCATGGTAAAATTTCTTGTCGAATGAAAATTGAAATTGAACGATCTTTTCTGATCGTCGGTGGAAGAGATGGAACTATAAGTTATGAAAAGCGTTTCACTCATAACATTGTCTCTTAAGGAGATACGAATTGTTTCGACTTTTTATTATTTTTGCCGCGCTAATGTTCAAACTGCTTGGAAATATTGTGACCATCACCTGTGTGATGGGTTCGTTGCTTTGTCACGCACAGGTCGAAAGCGCCATCGAGTTGATGGCCGATACCTCTGCTTGGGAAAATTACGACCACAACGTCGGTGGTGCCACGGCTGATGAAGCCTCTGAAGCGGCATTATTCATCGAACGCGCCTCAGTGGACCTTTCAGCGTTCTCTTTTGCGGATTCGCTCGCTCAAATTCCTGCCTTCACAACTTATTGCAGCTTCGACACCGAAAATCTGTTTGCCACTAAATTGGGTAAAGAACTTGTCCCTGCTGAAGGTGAGACGATTACCTTAATACATGAGCTCTGTGACTTTCACTACCCGACGAATGGTATCATGACATCTGTGTTTGGTCCAAGATGGGGCCGCATGCACTATGGCCTTGATATTGATCTCGAAACGGGCGATAATGTATTTGCCGCTTGGGAAGGAATGGTGCGTATTTCCCAATACCACAGTTCATATGGCAATGTGGTGGTAGTTCGTCATAACAACGGGCTCGAAACCCTGTATGCGCACATGAGCCAGCGTAAAGTTAGGCCTGGAGACCACGTTGAAGCTGGTGAAATTGTTGGATTAGGAGGGAACACTGGTCGTTCGTACGGGTCTCATTTGCACTTTGAAATAAGATACATGGGCGATGCCATCGATCCAAATCTCATTGTGGACCCTGCCAAAAAGTCAATTCGTGACTGGCAGTTCACTTTGAACAAGCAACACTTTGACTACGTAGCGCCCGAGGTTGATCGCAAATATGTCGATGCCCGCAAAGGAAGCAATGTCTCCAAAAAGTTTCACACGGTGAAATCTGGCGAAACATTGTCATCCATCGCACGAAAACATAAAACCACAATCAACGCGCTGTGCAAGCTGAATAAGCTGAAAACGACCTCCAAAATTAAAGCAGGCCAGAAGCTAAGATACAAGTAAGCCAGACTATCAATATTTAAAGGGCAGCTAGGAAGGCTGCCTTTTTTGTTGCATTTTTGAACCTGTTGCTTTCATTTTCAAAATCATTGAACAAAAGCAGCCGCGCTTATGTTGTAAAAGAAGGAATTAGTATTAGATGTCACGTAAAATAGCAGTTATAGGAGGAGGTTTCGCTGGACTGAGCGCGGCTTGCGAATTGGCAAATGCCGGTTGCGCAGTCACTTTGTTCGAAAAAAACGAAACGACAGGCGGAAGAGCAAGGAGTTTCGCTCAAGCGGGATTTACCTTTGATATGGGCCCAAGTTGGTATTGGATGCCAGAGGTCTTCCAGGAATTCTTCGAACGCTACAATCGCCAAACAAGCGATTTTTATGACCTGATTCGTTTAGACCCTTCCTACAAAGTCATCTTTGAGGATGGTGAAGAAATCAATGTACCAGCAAATTTAGAAGAGCTCAAATCCCTTTTAGAACAGTGGGAATCTGGCGCTGGCAAACAACTGGACGCTTTCTTGGCTGAAGCCAAGGTGAAATATGATATCGGCATGGGGGAATTTGTTTGGAAACCATCGTTGAGTATCACGGAGTTTTTTCAATTGAAAGTGCTTACCCAAGGTATCAAATTACAACTCTTGGGGAATATGAAGTCCCATTTGCGTAGGTTTTTCAGCCATCCCAAAATATTGAAACTGCTCGAGTTTCCAGTGCTGTTTTTGGGCGCCAAGCCTTCGGATACACCTGCATTGTATAGCCTCATGAATTATGCGGACATCCAGTTGGGAACATGGTATCCCATGGGTGGAATGACCAAAATTCCCGAGGCGATGACGGAATTGGCCGTGGCATTAGGTGTAACGATTCGCTGTGGTGCTGAAGTGAAAAAAATCAACGTACAAAACAAACGTGCTCAAAGCATACATGTCAATAATGAGGTGTTGGAATTTGATGCCATCATAGCTGCAGGAGATTATCATCACATTGAAACCAAACTCTTGGATGAATCTCATCGGAAATATTCCTCCAATTACTGGGATAACCGCACCATGGCGCCTTCGAGTTTGATCTATTACTTAGGGATCAATAAAAAAATTGCCGGACTGCTCCATCATAATTTGTTTTTCGATCGTGATTTCGAAGTGCACGCCAGCGAAATTTATGATGAACCAAAATGGCCAAGTGCACCGCTGTTTTATGCCTGTGTGCCCTCCAAGACCGATCTTGAAGTGGCTCCTGAAGGATCAGAAAATATTTTCATTTTGATCCCTGTGGCACCCGGAATGGAAAGCACTGAAGAATTGCGAGAGCACTATCTCAAAGATTGTATCGAACGATTAGAACGGAAAACAGGCGAATCCATCGCTCCGCATATTGTATACAAGCGAAGTTATGCCCACGAGGATTTTCAAAGGGATTACTTCAGTTTCAAAGGCAATGCCTATGGACTAGCTAATACACTGAGGCAGACCGCCTTTTTGAAACCAAGAATGAAAAACAATAAGGTCGATAACCTCTATTATGCAGGGCAACTCACTGTACCTGGACCTGGCGTACCCCCCAGCATCATCAGTGGCTTAGTAGCAGCTAACCTCTGCTTGAAGGAGCTGAATGTTCGCAAGATGGCCATTACTACACTCTCAAATGATAAAAGATCACGCGCATGAGCAATCAAAAAATACTATTCGATAAGGTGTCGGTAGCTTGCAGTAAAATGACTACGCAAGCCTATAGCACCAGTTTTAGTCTCGGAATCAAAGTCCTTGGCGCACGCTTTCGCAATCCAATATATAGTGTATATGGATTTGTGCGTTTTGCTGACGAAATCGTCGATACCTTCCATGATTATGACAAGGCGCTGCTTTTGGCCAAATTCAAGGAAGATACCATACAAGCCATCGAGCACCGTATCTCATTGAATCCAATACTCAATAGTTTTCAAGAAGTATACCACCAGTTTGGCTTCGAATGGGAATTGGTGGAGACCTTTCTCAATAGCATGGAAATGGATTTGTCACAACAGACCTACGAAAGAAAGCGCTATGAAAATTATATTTTAGGTTCTGCGGAGGTTGTAGGTCTCATGTGCTTGCATGTCTTTACCGAGAATGATACAGCCATGTACGATCGACTCAAGCCGCACGCCATGAGCCTTGGTGCAGCGTTTCAGAAGATCAACTTTCTTCGCGACTTGAAGCAGGATTACCAAGATCTGGGTAGGGCTTATTTCCCTGGCACGGACTTTAGCAATTTTACCTGCGAGCAGAAGAAAACCATTGAGGCTGAAATCGCAGAAGATTTTCGACATGGTTACGAGGGGATTCTACAGTTGCCGAAGGATGCACGCTTCGGGGTATTCTTGGCATACAAATACTATGTGAAATTGTTTGAACGCATCAAACAGGTCGATAGCCATCGGATTTTGAACGAGCGCATTCGCATCCCAAACGCCAAAAAATGGTCGTTGATGATGAAGTCCTACGTGGTACACAACCTCAATTTATTATGAAATTCGCGGTCATAGCCATTTGTATAAGTTGTTTTTCTTCCGAATTGTCGGCACAAGTGGAGGAACGAATGAGGGTTCTTTTTTTTCAGTGCGGAACCAATGAGGGAGTCCAAACTTATTATCAAGAGGCCAGTCAATTGAGTAATTCGGTGGCTTTGTACCGTGGTTATAAGGGTTCCGCAACGACCATGTTGGCAGGTACCAAAGACGGTGTACAAGAAAAATTCAGTGTGTTCAACCAAGGAAAGGATGAATTGGAAGCGGCCATCGCATTAGAGCCGAGCAACCATGAATTGCGATTCTTGCGCTATGCTGTTCAGTCCGAGGTCCCTATGATCGTGGGCTACAAAGGTCAACTCAAAGAAGACTTAGAATACTTGATCAAAGGGTTCGAAAGTGGAGCGATAAGTTCCCAATATTGGTATTGGCAAAACGCTCTGGCGTTCATCCAAAAATCGGATGATAAGTCTTCAGAGCAATGGCAGAGACTCTCTAAATTTGTATCACAATAGGTCATGGACTACGTAGTTTTGGTGGATTCAAAGGATCAAGCAGTCGGTACCATGGAGAAGTTAGAAGCCCATCGTATTGGAGCGTTGCATCGAGCGTTTTCCATTTTTATTTTCAATCAGGAAGGTGAAATGTTGCTGCAAAAAAGAGCGTTGACGAAATATCATAGTCCTGGGTTATGGACCAATGCTTGTTGCTCGCATCCTAAGCCAGATGAGTTGTTAATAGATGCCGCAAACCGTCGGCTGCAAGAAGAACTCAACATGGTTGCCGAATTGTCAGAGGTGTTTGATTTTACGTATCACGCTACTTTTGACAATGGATTGATTGAACATGAATTTGATCATGTGTTTTTTGGTCAGAGCATTGATACGCCTAACTTCAATACAGAAGAAGTGATGGAGTTGAAATGGATTGACTGGCCATCGCTTTTGAAATGGGTAGCAGATGAGCCCACACAATTTACGCCGTGGTTTCGAATAGTGCTCCCGCTAGTGGTAAAAAAAGTTGAACAAATAAAAATCTCAAACGGATGAATGCCGCGCTGATTACACTCGTTACATTTTTGCTCATGGAGGGCATTACGTGGTGTACACATAAATTTTTGATGCATGGATCTATGTGGTATTTTCATGAGGATCATCATCAACCGGGCAAGAGTTTTTTTGAAAAGAACGATGCCTTTTTTGTCATTTTCGCAGTCCCAAGTTGCCTGCTGATGATCACCGGTGGACATGATCTATTTGATTGGAAATTCTTTGTAGGGCTGGGTGTTTTGTTCTATGGAGTAGCTTATTTCCTTGTCCACGATGTGCTTATTCACCAACGTTTCAATTGGTTTTCGCGCACCGACAATGTGTATTTCAGAGCCATTCGCAAGGCGCATAAGGTGCACCATAAACATCTGAACAAAGAACACGGCGAATGTTTCGGTATGCTTTGGGTTCCCCTAAAATACTACAAACAAGCACAGGCATACAAAGCAGCGAAATCTTCGCATATTTAAGCCAACTATGTTCTGTCTGAGCACAATCGTACATGTCTCAAGCCAAAGGGATATTTGGCCATGCGGCCATAGACGTAGTCGCTAAAAAGAAGGACATCCATTAAAGCGATACGTGCGGTATTTCAATCGGTAGATTCGTTTGGAAGCGAGCAGTGCCGACTCATTGATGGCAAAGATGATTTCTCTGCGTCCGTCCACAGACACTCTTAAGGTGTCGATGAGCATATCGGGTTGTAATTGGAAAGAGAAGCGGCCACGGCGATCTGTTTTAGTGGCTACAACGAAAAGATTGTTTACGTTGATTTGTACCGCAGAAGAGTCAAGTCTTTGACGGCCATATTGGGCAACGCCATACAGTGTAACGGTTTCAGAGGTATTTTGAAAACGATCCGCCAATTTGGTTTTCCACTTTTCAATGGGATTCATTGCCGCGTGGCTGCGAAGGCCGCCATGAAGAGACAAAAGGAGCACCATGCATACGACTTTATGCCATTGAAAATGGGTAAGCGTTGTAAAGGTGGATTCACTTACTGATTGTGAGTTATGGATCATAGAGAACTAGGGTCGGTTTAGGATGCTCGATGGTCGCGATCCAACGACAATTATACATCGTAGACGGACCCAATTGGGTTGGAGTTGCTTTTCTTTGGGATTTCAGTCTATTTTAGCCGGATAAATTATTGCTATGGCTTTGATAGAAGAAATGGATCGAGCAGGATCCTGGTTATTTAGATGGAGAAGTTTTATGCCCATTGTTTTATACGTAATGGCGGCGTTGGTTATCGTCTTTGAACAAGACAATCAGATGCCTCATTTTGAATTAAGCTGGGCGCTGATCTGCTTGGTTGTCTCTTTATTTGGCCAGTTTATCCGCGCGGTGACCATCGGTCATACCCCCAAGGGCACCAGTGGTCGCAACACCAAGGAGGGTCAGGTGGCAGAGGTATTGAACACCAAAGGGATTTATTCAGTTGTTCGTCATCCGCTTTATCTGGGTAATTATTTTATGTGGCTTGGCATTATCATGTACGTAGGTAATTGGTGGTTCACAGCGGTATGCAGCTTGTTGTATTGGTTGTATTATGAGCGCATTATGTTTACTGAAGAGTATTTTTTACGCAACAAATTTGGACAAACGTATTTGCAATGGTCCGCCAAGGTCCCTGCCTTTTGGCCGCGTCTGCTCCAATGGTCTGCAAGCGATTCAGTATTCTCGATGCGCAATGTATTGAAGCGCGAATACAGTGGTTTTTTTGCGGTTTTTCTCTCGTTTACCTTGGTAGATGCTATGAAAAATTACACGCGCTATTTTTATACTGATTTGCGTTTAATCGATGCTTTTTGGCAATACGCTTTTCTTTTTGGCTTGGTCTGTTTTGTAGTCCTGCGCTCACTTAAGAAATATACCAACGTGCTCAATGTAGTTGGTAGAGAATTTATGTAAGGCCATTGCGGCCATAGTTGTTTTTTTAAGGCTTTTCACATCCAATAATGTTTGGATGACAGCGATCGGTTGGATCACCATTTCGGTCTGCTCCCCGTGCAATTGCCTGATTCGGTGCTTAAGTCGCAAGTACGTTCTATAAATTCAATAAAAATCAGCACAATTCGCATTACTGCGCTGTCTTTGACCTATATTTGGTAGGATCATATCTTATAGTGTAAAAGGGATGGTTTGAATCGCTGTAAAAACTGATAATTAATCTGTACACCTCGGAGGACAGTTCATGCTCCCTGCCATTTCGAACATATTGAAAGCACCTCCACCGGAGAAAGACACGCCCGAGCATGCGCGGCGCTCAATGCTTACCAATTTTGTCATCCTCGCTTGCTTTACGGTGAATTTGGCAGGATGGATTTTTGATTATTTCGTAGCTTATTCAGAAGAACTGATGTGGATTGACCTCATTGGGGTTGTCTTCTACTTTTGCTTAGTTGTCTTCTATTGGTCAACTGGTAAGCAACTGATTTCGGCCACCCTGTTGTTTCTTTCATTGCTGTTGTATATCGGCTTCACGGCATGTTATTTTGGCAAAAGCGTATTTATCATTTTATACATGTACAATCTCATCATCATTGCCTTTTTCATTTTTGATGTGAGATCATGGCATTTTATAATGATGCTTTTATGCGCGTTGGCGTCGATCTATGCGCTCGAAGTAAGCAATTACAGCTTCATACCAAGCGCAGAATTGACGGAGATACAAATAAAGGAAATGCGATTGTTTTGCATTGTCGTCAATGTAGCGCTATTCATAGTGATGGTGGTGATCATTGACCGGAACATACGAAAAATGGAACTGGCCCTTATTGCCGATCGCATCAAAGTGGAGGAACTATCCAATCGACTTCAGATGCTGTGCAATCTAAAGGAGGAGTACAACACATCCTTGCTCACCCAATTGGATAATTTATTGGTCAATCGAAATGATTTGCAATCGGTATCCAGCATAACCTCTTTTCGCAGCGAGGAAAGGGAGCGAGCTAGAATTGGCAAAGAATTGAGTCAAACAGTTGGTGAGTTGTTGCTGAAAATGAAATTGAGATTGGGCAATTTGAGTCCCTTTATAAAAATTCATGATCGCCCTGAATTTGAGGAATCGCTGCGAATCATAGACTTAGCAACCGATGAAATAGCCAAATACAGTGAAATATTGGATCCATTGGAATTCAATAAACTCAAACTGGATGAAGCCATGCGCGCACAAATCAAACAATTGAAGGTGAAGACGGGAATCAGCATCGACTTTTTGAATGTGGGATACCGCGGACAATTGGTAAATGAGCAGGAATTAGTTGTTTTCAGATTGGTGAGCGATATGTTGCGCGAGATCATTGATGTCGCAAAAGCGAGCAAGGTAGATGTGCGTTTGGAAGTCATGGAAAACTATATGACGATTCGGATCCAGGACAATGGCGGTTTGTATTCTGAAAAGCAACGAGAATTGTTTTTTAGTGAATTTGCATTTCATGAACGTATTCAGGTCATTGGCGGGTTTGTGCATGCTAAAACCGAATGGGGCATGGGCAGCACCGCTTTGATCGAGATTCCAGTGCCGGACCAATTTATCACTTCAAAACCAATGATTGGATGATGAGTCAATGGTTCAAAACATTGCGCGATACTCGTACTTGGTTTTACCATGAGGACGAGGGGTATCATTCTGAAGATGAAGTGGTGTATGTGCGCAGCTTGAAAATTGCAGGCATCATCAGTGCGATCTTTGTGTTACGTTTCTGTGTGGATGCTTATTTCATCGATGATTTTATTCGAATAGCTTGGGATGCGGTGTTTGCAGGGTCGTTCATTCTGACAACCTATTTTTTTGTCATGAAGCGGCGCCTGAAACTGGCATATTTTGTCTTTAATATCATCGTCAATGGCTGGATGTTTTACAGTGCCAATTATTTTGGACGCGATGGAATGATCGTTTTGCTTATGTTTTGCACGGCACCGTATGCATATTATGTCGTGGGAACACATACAAAATGGCTCTTTTATTTTTGGTTGATCTTGCCATGTCTCAATTTATTTGCACTGGAGATTGGTGACTATCAATTTTTCCCAGGACACAAATATGCGGGCGATGATTTGTCGTGGACCCGCATCATGGTAGTGTTTTCATCGCTCACAATCCTGATCACATTGCTTTTTTCTACACGCATGATGGTAGGCAGGCGGGAGAATTTATTGGCGCTTTCAAAAGATGAATTAGTGAAAATGGTCGAGCGCATTGAAAATCTCACCGATATCAAAGAAAAGAATAATACGCATCTGCGCGCTCAATTGCAGGTGTTGGTAGATGAAACCAAAAGAATTTCAATTCAAGCAAGCCTTGATGCCTTGCGCAGCGAAGAACGCGAACGCAATCGGATTTCGTATGAGTTGGTCGAAGGTTTGGGTGGTTTGCTTTTGGCCATGAAATACCGTTTCGAGGCTTTTTATCCGCTGGTGGAAAAGGAGCGCATTGATGAATACAAGGAAGTGGTATCCACAGTGGACAAAGCGCTCAATGAATTGTATGCGACTTGCGGGTATTTGCAAACCGAGCAGTTGAAGCAGTTGGGTTTGGTGGAAGCATTGCGTATTATGTACCGGTCGAGGGAAGAGTCCTATGGAATCAAAATTGTGTTTGAGAATGAAAATTATTCGGACCAATTAACCAACGAGCAGGAGCTTATCATTTATCGGATGTTGGTATTGATGATCAACAGCGCGATTAAAAATGCCAATGCGGATAATTGCAGAGTAGAAATCAAGCACGTCATGGGCGTGGTGTATGTGTCGCAGTCCGAAGATGGAATTGAGTATGCCGACGGCGGAGTGGGCATCAATGGCGCGCTGAGACAAATCCGTGAATTAGCATCGTTGGTTGGAGGGCAGGTTCGGCACAAGTCGGTAGTGGGAAAAGGGGCATCTTCCATTGTTCAGATTCCATCGCTTCAAAAGGTGGTTTAGGAATTCAGTCCCTGAGTCTTCATAGTGTAAATGCGGGTAAGGCAATCTAACCTATGTAAGAAGCACAAATATTTAGTGTAAAAAAAAAACGACCGAATATCCATTCGGTCGTTGAAGTATCATCAATAATATTTTCTTATACGTCGATCTTCGCGTATTTCGCATTCTCTTCGATGAAGGCGCGACGCGGTGGAACGTCATCACCCATGAGCATTGAGAAAATATGGTCGCATTGAGCCGCATTTTCGATGGTCACTCGGCGCAAAGTGCGATTAGCTGGGTTCATCGTGGTTTCCCATAACTGCTCTGCATTCATCTCTCCCAAACCCTTGTAGCGCTGCACATTCACCGTAGCATCTTGACTTGCGCCTCTTAATTCGGCGATAGTCGCATCACGCTCTTGTTCGTTCCATGCATAAATGGCCTTGTTACCGCGTTTTACCAAATACAATGGTGGGGTGGCGATATAGATAAAGCCTTGTTCAATCAACTCTTTCATGTGACGGAAATAGAAGGTCAAAATCAAGGTTTCGATGTGCGAACCATCTACGTCAGCATCACACATAATCACGATTTTATGATATCGCAGTTTACTCAAATTGAGGGCCTTGCTATCGTCTTCTGTGCCGATGGTCACACCCAACGCGGTGTACATATTGCGGATCTCCTCGTTGTCAAAAATCTTGTGCGGCATGGCTTTCTCCACATTCAAAATCTTACCTCTCAAAGGCAAGATGGCTTGAAAATGACGATCACGGCCTTGTTTGGCAGTTCCACCAGCGGAGTCTCCCTCTACCAAGAACAATTCTGATTTAGACGGATCTTTTTCGGCACAGTCGGCTAGTTTGCCGGGCAATCCGCCGCCGCCGCCAACGGTCTTGCGCTGAACCAATTCACGGGCCTTCTTGGCTGCATGACGAGCTTGAGCGGCCAATACTACTTTGTTCACGATCTGACGCGCGTCGGTTGGATTTTCCTCCAAATAAGCTTCGAGCATTTCGCTTACAACTTGACTCACAGGAGCTACTGCTTCGCGATTACCCAACTTGGTTTTCGTTTGACCTTCGAATTGTGGCTCAGCAACTTTCACCGAAACAATGGCAGTCAATCCTTCGCGGAAATCATCGGGTGAAATTTCGATTTTCAATTTTTCTAACAGACCGCTTTTTTCAGCGAAATTCTTTAATGTGGTGGTGAGACCTCTACGGAAGCCACTTAAGTGTGTTCCGCCTTCGTGCGTGTTAATGTTGTTTACGTAGCTATGCACGTTTTCAATAAAGCTATCGTTATAAACCATCGCTACTTCCACTGGAATATCGCCATCGATACGCTCCATGTGGATAATACGGTTGATGATCGCCGGACGATTTTCATCGATGTATTGCACGAATTCAACCAAGCCTGATGTGCTATGGAAAGTCTCTGCCTTGGCCTCACCATTTTCATCCAAATTGCGCTTATCGGTCAAGGTCAGTTTAATGCCTTTGTTCAAAAAGGCTAACTCACGCAGACGTGTTGCAAGCGTCACACTGTTGTATTCTGTAATATCAAAGATGCTGTCGTCTGGTTTGAACGTCACAATGGTGCCACGGTAATCGGTCTCGCCAATTTGCTTCACCTCATACAACGGTTTCCCGATGCTGTATTCCTGCACATAGATCTTGCCGTCTCGATGAACTTCAGCACGCAAGTGTGTGCTCAGAGCGTTTACGCAACTGACACCCACACCATGCAAACCACCAGACACTTTATAAGAGCCTTTGTCGAATTTACCACCTGCTCCGATTTTGGTCATTACCACCTGCAAAGCCGACACGCCTTCTTTTTTATGCATGTCAATCGGGATACCTCGACCATTGTCTTTGACAGTGATGGAGTTGTCGATATTGATGTCAACGGTAATGTCTGTGCAATATCCAGCCAAAGCTTCGTCGATACTGTTGTCAATTACTTCGTATACCAAATGATGCAAACCGCGTATGCCGGTATCGCCAATGTACATGGAAGGACGCATGCGCACATGTTCCATACCCTCCAAACTCTGAATATTATCAGCGGTATAATTAGCAGCTTTTGAAGCTGACGTTTCGTCTGTCATAACTGTTGTTGTTTCTTCCACGTTGTGAACTATCAATTTTGAAATAGTAGGTTAGATTCAAGGACGCATACTACTGTGCAATGACACCGCAAATTGATTTTGCAAGAAAATCAGATTGAGGACAGAATTGTGAGGTAATGAGTCGGTTTCGAATCGAACGCGAATATAACACCGAAATGAAGAAATTAACCCGTTTTTTTGGGATTTCGACGGGGCTAGTTTTTACACATTTCATCAACAACTGAAGCGTGTGAAAATGGATTTTAACTCATTGAAATTCAATATTGTGTAATTGATTGAAATAGGCGGGGGCTCTTTTCATGCGCGAGCCGTACCAACTGAAAATTTCGCCATCCACAAGTTGTATGCGAGAAGTGGGAAATTGAGCTTCAAATTGCTTCTGATGGCGATGGTCAAATGGAAATGGTTCACTGGACAATAGAATCACCTCGGGGGCTAATTCAAGCACATCTTGGACACTCACAATGGGATAGCGCGAGTCGGTCAATTGGTCGGTTACATTGCTATATCCCGCTGCCTCCATCATGGAATGTATGAAGGTAGAAGTCCCCGCCGCCATCCATGGATCGTTCCAAATGAGATACAACGCACGCAATGGCCGGCGTTGAGGTATGGCGCTGAATCCTGCTTTGATATCGCTTACCATGCCCTCTGCACCCTCTTTGCATTGTAACAAGCTTCCCAGACGAATCATCATATCGTAACTATCATTTAGGCTCACGATGTCGCTTGTCCATACGGCGTGGCGCTGCTGCAGCGCCTCGATATCACTAGAGGTGTTTTCTTCTTTGTTGGCGATGATCAAATCGGGGTTGAGCTGATGAATGAGATCCAGTTTCAGTTGTTTGGTCCCGCCTATTTGCATCTTGCTCTTGCAAGCCTCAAGTGGATGGATGCAGAATTTGGTCACACCCACTACGCGTTCGCCTAATCCCATATCGAATAACCATTCGGTTTGCGATGGTACGGTGCTCACAATGGTGCGTATCTCAGCAGGCAAATGCAGGCGGTGACCAATTTGGTCGATGCAGATTTCATTCATGTGTGCAATTTTTTGTGTCGGCATGATTGGATGATCATGTAGGAAGGTCTTTTCGCTAAAATAAACTAGGTTGAGTCATATGACTTGGAATGAGCGGCTGAGCATCCAGGCCCATTGTGCGCAGGTGCGCGCTGAAAGCGTCGGTATATCCATGATTGACCAGAACCTGACTCGCTCCAGTGGCCATGGTGGCGTCTATCAAGCCTTGCCAGTCAGCATGATCGGAAAGTGCAAAGGTGCGGTGTATCATGCTTGGATTGTGTTTGGCATGACCTTCTGTCCATCCTGTTGCAAGTGCTGTTTTGCTAGGAGGCAATTTTTTGAGCCATTGTGATTTGAGTACGCCGGGAGGTGCCAGTATCACTTTGCCTCGGAGCGCTATTTTACCTGAACTTTTACCCAAAGGCTGTGCAATGGGCAAGGTAGGATGGACTGCCCTCAATCGATCATGCACGCGTTGGATGCTATAGTGCAAAAAGGGAGGCTCGATTTGGTGCTGCAAGAGGTGCGCCACGCGCTGAGCTTTGCCGAGTGCATAACATAGCAGAATGCTTGTAAAGCCTTGAGCTGCATTGTCTTGAATCCAAGCGACCATATCCTGCGCGACGAGCCTTTCATTGGTCCAGCTGAATGATGGTATGCCGAAGGTGGATTCGGTAATAAAGGTATGACACGGCACGGGTTCAAAAGCTGCGCAATATCCACCTTGAAGGGTGTGATAATCACCGCTAGCCACCCAAACTTCACCCTGATAACTCACTCGTATTTGTGCGCTCCCAATGATATGTCCTGCTGGATGAAAACTAATGTTGACACCGTTGATCGAACGCCGAACGCCATATGGAAGGCCCACCGTTTGAATGCGCTCACCCAGTCGAAGGCGCAGTATGGGAATCGAATCCTCCTGTGCGATATACAAGCCCATCCCCAAGTGCGCATGATCGCTGTGCGCATGAGTGATCAAGGCCCGCGGCACGGGCCGGATGGGATCGATGTAAAAATCACCCTGTGCGCAATACAATCCGCGCGGCGTCCAGTGCAATAGGGGTAGCGAGGCCATGGTGCAAAGATACTGCTTGCCTTCATACCCCGAATGAAGCCTATTCGTAACGAAGATGGCAGTAACTCGTATGGAGACATATGCGGTTTTGGGAAAAATGAAGGAACTACCTTTGCATTCAATCCGATGGAGCGATTTTTAAGTTGGGTTTGTGCATTTGCATCAATGAATTGTATCATTTGAACTGAACCATAGCTAAATTTGACGACTTTATAAAATCATAGGTTAGAATATGAGTGACCAATCTTATTTCAGTAATTCAGAAATTGCCAGTATTGACGCTATGTACAGCGCGTACAAAAACGATAAAAACAGCGTGGATGTAAGCTGGCAACGTTTTTTTGAGGGATTTGAATTCCAAAATGCGGCTTTCCCTGTGCTGCCAGGCTCCAATGGCCAGATGGCTCCAAGCAGTGAGACTCAAAAGGAATTTAAGGTCATCAACCTCATCAATGGTTACCGTCAAAGAGGTCATCTTTTCACTAAAACCAATCCAGTGCGCGAACGCCGCAAGCACATGCCCACCTTGGATTTGGAGAATTTCGGTCTCTCTGCGGCTGATTTGGATATTACATTTCAAGCTGGTCAAGAGATCGGTCTCGGTGTGGCCACCTTGCGCGAAATATTGCACCATTTGGAGAATTGCTATTGCCAAAGTGTAGGTGTGGAATATATGTATGTGCGTGATCCAGAGCGACTAAAATGGCTGCGTGAACACATTGAGGCGGTCCAAAAACCTGCTTTTACGGGCGACGAGAAAAAGGCTATCTTCGAAATGGCCAGCAAGGCCTCTTTGTTCGAACAATTCATCCATCGTCGTTTTGTGGGAGCCAAGCGTTTCAGTGCCGAAGGCGTTGAAGCAGTGATTCCTGCCATGGAGTTTTTGGTGCGACAAGGCGCGGGCATGGGTGTCAAAGAATTTGTGATTGGAATGGCACACCGCGGAAGATTGAATGTGCTGACCAATATCCTTGGTAAACCACATGCCGAGGTGTTCAAAGAATTTGAAGGCGCCGAATTTGAAGAAGACTCCTCCTTCGATGGCGACGTAAAATACCATTTGGGTTATTCGCGTGATGTGCAAGTGGCAGATAAAACCGTGCATTTGACGTTATGCCCGAATCCATCGCATTTAGAGGCTGTAAATCCAGTAGTAGAAGGGTTGACTCGCGCTAAGATTGATCATTACCTCAAGGACGAACATGCCATCGTACCCATTTTGGTGCACGGTGATGCAGCAGTAGCAGGTCAGGGTATTGTGTACGAAGTAATTCAAATGGCGCAGTTGGATGGATATCGCACAGGTGGAACCGTGCATATTGTGACCAATAATCAAGTGGGCTTCACCACCAACTATTTGGATGCACGTTCAAGCACCTATTGCACCGATGTGGCCAAGACCACACTTTGCCCTGTTTTCCATGTGAATGCGGACGATGTAGAAGCTGTAATTTCCACCATGAAATTAGCTTTGGAGTATCGTCAGACTTTCCACATGGATGTTTTTGTAGATCTTCTGGGTTACCGTAAATATGGACACAATGAAGGCGATGAACCCAAGTTCACTCAGCCATCACTTTATAAGTTGATAAGCTCGCACAAATCACTGCGTGATCTGTACAAAGACCGCCTGATGAGCGAAGGTGTGCTCAATGAATCGGAAGCCGAGGCAGTGAAAGTGGCTTTCGAAAAGGAATTGGACGATGCGATGGCGCTGGCCAAGACCAAGTCTAAATCGGTGGTCAAGCATTTCATGGAAGAAACATGGAAAGACTATCGCTTGGCGACCGATGTGGACATGGAAAGTAGCATCGAGACAGGAGTGGATGCAAAAAAATTGAAGGCCTTGGCCATTCAAATCAATACGCTCCCGAAAGAGGAAAAAATATTCTCCAAAACAGCCAAAGTATTTAGCGATCGTTTGAAAATGATCCAAGACGATCAAATGGATTGGGGAACCTGCGAAATGCTGGCTTATGCGTCATTGCTTCAAGAAAATCATCCTGTGCGCTTGAGCGGACAAGATGTGGAGAGAGGTACTTTTTCGCATCGTCATGCAGTGGTCAAGACGGATGAGGACACTGAAAAGGAGATCGTGTTGCTCAATGAGGTGAATCCCAATTTAAAATTCAACGTCTTCAATAGCTTGTTATCTGAATATGGTGTTTTAGGCTTCGATTATGGCTATGCCTTTGGCACTCCCAATGGACTTACTATTTGGGAAGCGCAATTCGGCGATTTCAACAACGGTGCTCAAATCATCATCGATCAGTTTATTTCTGCGGCAGAAGATAAATGGAGAACCATGAACGGCATCACGATGCTGTTGCCACACGGTTACGAAGGTCAAGGAAGTGAACACAGCAGCGGCCGCATGGAGCGCTACTTGCAATTGTGTGCCGAACATAACATGTATGTGTGTGACGTTACAACTCCCGCCAACTTCTTCCACCTATTGCGCAGACAAACCAAAACGGAGTTCCGTAAACCGTTGATTGTATTCACGCCTAAAAAATTATTGCGTTATGCCAAGGCGGTATCTTCGATCAAGGAACTTACCAAAGGTTGTTTTCAAGAAGTAATAGACGATGCGAGCATTGCCAAAAAGCAAGTGGACACTGTGGTGCTTTGTACGGGTAAGATATATTACGAGGCCTTGGAAATGCGCGAAAAGCTGGGTGTCAATTCTTTGGCATTGATCCGATTGGAGCAATTGTATCCCCTTCCAATGAAGCAAATCAACGACTTGCTGAAGTCCTATGGCAAGAAGGTGAAACTTGTTTGGTTGCAAGAAGAACCCGAGAATATGGGAGCGTGGAGTTATATTCTTCGCTCACTCCAACATTTGAACTTGGAGGTCATAGCATTACCTGCATCTGCATCGCCAGCCACAGGTTCGAGCAAGGTGCACGAAAAGCGTATGCAAAATTTATTCAGCAGACTTTTCGAGATGGCAGGTCAACAGGTGGGTTAATCCAAATGAGCTTGTTTTATTGGGCTGTAAGCGGAGCTTTGCGTAAGAGCATCCGAATGCTCAAAATATGACTGAACAATACTACTGGAACGACAAAAGAAGGCAGCCAAATAAATGGAAAATGGATCATAGCATAATTGGGCTGCGTGAAATCGCGCCACTGGATGCTAGTCGGGGCCGCGCCAATGGCGGTGCCTACAACGATTCCCAAGAAAATCATGCCGATGAAATTCCAAGCAAGTAATAAACTTGTCGACACCTTTTGTTTCCACACCAACAAGGTCATGACGATGGCGGATAGCCCTATCAAAACATCGAAATTAAACCCAGCCCATGTCAAACTCACGGGGATCTGTCCTTGGAGAAACAAAAGCCACAAAGTGATTTCAACGGGAATGCGCACAATATGCACCGCGGTCAAATGAAAAAGTGTGAGGCCGTCCAAAACGCGCCGCGTGAAAGGTATGGCCATCGCCAGTGTAAAAATGACCAGCGGTCCAGCCAGCGCAAAGGTGAGATGTGGCGGTTCACTTATGCGATCGATGTACCATTTATTTAGCGAAAGCGTGCTCTGAAATATGCACCACATAAGCAGCATGAGACCGGCCACGTTTGCTGATTTTTGAGTAGTTACATTCGGACTGCGCATCAATCCTATGATGATCCAGAAAAATACGGCAAAGGTGATCAGGATGAAGAACGCGTGGATATATCCGGGAATGGGAAGCATATTCGAAAAATTTTGGTCAAATGTAGAGCCCCTTATGGAAAGTTTATCTATTTCTATGGGTCGAGATTCGGCTTAAGGTATTCCATTTCATCAAATCTCGGAATAGTAAGCATGCGCATGGGCTAATTGTTCAATCTTAATTGGACTGATTTGCAAGGGGGAGCTTATTGGAGCGGGTCCCCTGTCATGACCTTTATTAATTTTTTCTGAATCTTCCGGTTGGAAATGGGAAGACAGACGGTGCTTTCACTAGATTTGCTATCCTATCCGTATGCCCTCAAAAAACACGCTTAACGCAAAGTGTCAGAAAACATGTCGATCCAAAAAACTCAAAGGGTTAGGTGACATGCAGTTGATGTTGATGGATTCCATTCTTGAGATACCCATCAAGGAATGGAATGCACTCATTGGGGCGCACCACCAGTTTATTCATCCAACGTACTTGGAGGCAATTCAAAAAGCTCATTCCGAATCTTTGGAAGTGAGGTATGCCATGTTTTATGAAGATGAAACACTTCTGGGGGTGGCGGCCTTCCAAATCACACATTTCAAAACGAATACGGACTCCTACCGAAATCCATTGATGCGTGCAATTGCGAAAACGGCTGCATTCATTCGAGCGGGGCACGTGCACAATATTCTCATTGCGGGCAATGCGTTTGCTACAGGGGAGCACGGATTTTTTTTCCATCCCAATGTGCCGGCCAAGCAACAAGCAGCTGCGATTGTAGCGGCCATGGATCTTGTGGCTATGGAGGAGCGTCGCCGAGGTCGTAAGATTTGCGCCATGCTGGTCAAAGACTTCTATAGCATGTCTAAAGAATTAAGTCAAGCATTCAAGGCTTACGCTTTCAGCGATTTCAAGGTGGACCACAATATGATCATGCCCATTCATCAGGATTGGAACAGTTTGGAAGACTACTTGAAAATTCTCAACACGAAGTTTCGAACCAAGGCAAAAGGCGCATATAAAAGGAGTGCTCAGGTGACTGTGAATCGACCTAGCGCGCAATGGTTATTCGAGAACCGTGATCGCATGCATGAATTGTATGAGGCGGTGCATGAAAAGGCGGATTTCCGACTTGGCAAATTGGACTTGGACGTGCTCAACGAACTGCTCCGCGTGAATTGGGGAGATTTTGAGATTCGCACATATCATTTGGGTGACCAATGCATTGGTTTTATGACTGCTGTCATTTGCGGTGATCGCTGCGAAGCACACATTGTAGGCTTGGATTATGCATACAACCGAGACCACGGCGTGTATCAGCGCATGCTCTATGATTACGTGGATATTGCCATACAACGCAAATGTTCCTTTTTGGTTTTTGGCAGAACAGCCGCCGAAATCAAATCTACATTGGGCGCATTACCTGTGGATCTTACTGTACTCATCCGACATTCCAAGCGTATTTCCAATGCCTTGCTCTCTCTTATCATCAACTACGTCAAACCGTCGGCTTTTCCACAGCGTCAGCCCTATCAAGTGGAATATGCGAAACGAATGGAGTCGAGGTTCAATGGGATCTTACAAGATTGTCAGCACAGCATCCAAGTCACAGAGAGTGCAGATGTATAGTCCTCTCAAAAAGGCTTAATTTTTTTTATCGTCCAAACCGCATTGCCAATTCCACGCATCGCGCAAGGCATCGGCGAGCGTCAGTTCTGTTTCCCAGTCGAGCAATTCCTTTGCTTTGCTTGCATCGGCCCAGATTTGCACAATATCACCCATTCTGCGCTCTCCAATATGATAGGGAACCTTCACCTTGTTCACCTCCTCGAAGGTGTGAATGACCTCCAATACGGAGTTGCCAACCCCTTGGCCCAAATTGATGGCCTCGCAGCAGCTTGATTGATTGAACAAAAAGTTCAATGTCTTTACATGCGCTTTGGCCACATCTACTACATGAATGAAATCGCGGATACAGCTGCCGTCGGGGGTGCTGTAGTCAGCGCCAAACACAGTCAAAGCCTGACGATGGCCAGCAGTGGCTTGGGTCAAAAAGGGCACCAAGTTATTGGGCACACCGAATGGAAGTTCTCCTATGAGGCCACTTGGATGCGCTCCAATGGGATTGAAATAACGCAACATACCAATCGCAAAGGAAGCATGTGCCTGATGAAAATCGCGAAGTATCTGCTCTCCAATTTGTTTGGTAAATCCATAGGGCGATGCCGCCTTGCTCTCTGGACCGTCCTCACGAATGGGAAGCTCATCGGGCTGGCCATACACCGTGCAGCTGCTACTAAAAACCAATTGAGTGACCTTGTATTGAGCCATTAGACTCAACAAATTGGTTAGACTAAGAATATTGTTGTGATAATATTTCAAGGGTTGCTCCACGGACTCACCCACGGCCTTGTAGGCTGCAAAATGAATAGCGCCATCCAACGCATGAGATTCAAATACGGTTGTAAGAAAGGAAAGGTCGCAACAATCACCTTTATATAGAGTAGGTTTTTGTCCTGTTATAGAGGCAATGCCATGCAACAACCTTTCATCTGTATTGGAAAAATTGTCGACGATGATGGGATGGTAGCCCGCTTTGAATAGCTCCACTACAGTGTGTGAGCCAATGTATCCAGCGCCTCCGGTGACAAGGATGTTTTTCATAGTTGTGTGTTGCCTGCTTGAAAAGGGAAATTCCCATTGCAAGATATACAATTTGGCGCCGAATTCGGCCTGAGAATGGGGTTTCTCGCAGGAAGATAAAAAAATATGAATTTTTTTTTCTAGAAAACGTAACATTGAAAGAATGCCTGTGGTAAAAGAACCAACCTAACAGACAAAAAACAAACATCATGGAACTCCAAACTTCAACGATGAGGTATGACCTCTCGTATCTGAATCAGGTATTCCAGGGAAACAAAGAGATGGTGAATAATATCATCAATCTTTTCTTGCAACAAGTCCCCGGATACATCACTGAGATGGAAGAATGCGTTCGAAAGAACGAACCCATGTCCCTACACCCCCTGGCCCACAAGGCTAAAAGCTCGATTTCGATGCTGGGAATAAAAGACATGGAAAGTGACATTCTCAAAATCGAACAGGACAGCAAAAATTTGCGCAACCTTGATGGGCTACCCCGTCTGGTGAGCCAAGTAAAAGCCAACTGTCAGATCGTCTATTGTCAGCTGAAAGACGTAGTCGAAAAATCCTCCTAACAGTATCTGACATGTCTCCTTGAGCTTTCCTTGGGAGAGGTATGTCGAAAAATGAAAGAATTGGGTCAAAAGCCGCCCATTGCTTTTCCGAAAGGATTGGGCGGAATTCTTTCAATACTGCGGATTTACATGTATGTATGAGTCGTTATGGTAAACAAAATGTGATGCACGTTTTGATGGCTGAGGCTGCTTTAAAGTTCGCTCTCACATCTCAAAACAGCATGCACGATTGGTTGCTGAAGGAAGCCGTCATGCGGCAAAAAAAATAGGGTGGAGAGCCGCCCGTCATATTGGTTTCAATGCCAATTGCGGGCGGATTTCTTTTTTGAATGAACAATACGTGATTCGGTTCACGAAAAGATAGGGTGGAGAGCCGCCTATCACTGAGGCTTCGGCATCATATAGGCGGTATCTTTTTCTTTCATGGAAAAGAATTTTCATCGATGCAATCAAGGTTGCACAAAGACATAGGGTGGAGAGCCGCCCGTCATATTGGCTTCAATGCCAGTTGCGGGCGGATTTCTTTTTTTGAATGAATACTGCGTGATGCGA
>JAIYCK010000294.1 GCA_027488055.1 Flavobacteriales bacterium
AGGAGGATTGCCCACCAATCGAATATCGCGGAATGTCTGATACACCATTGTGTAGAATTCATTGCCATGGAAGAACGACTTGACCTCCACTTCGTATTTTCCATTTTCAGAGGCCGCAGCGCTCAATTCCTTGCTTTTTGCTGCGATCGCCTTTTCGCGATCAGCCTCAGACATACCGTCATTCAAGGCCGCTAGCACCTCTTTGGTTACGTTGTCGATGCGCACCAAAAACTGAATTTTAAAATCTGGAATTGGCAATTCCTCAGTGATTGCTTTGGCGCAAAAACCGTTGGTAAGCATATTGTTCTGCACCGTGCTCAGCGTTTGAATGGCATCATACGCGCAGTGGTGATTGGTAAAAATAAGACCTTTGTCGCTCACAACTTCGCCTGTGCACATTCCATAATTGAGACGAACAATGGCGTCCTTCAAACTCGCTTGATTGATGCTGTATATCTCTTCGGCGGTGAGATTCAATCCAAGGCCTTTCATTTCTGCCTCATTGATTTTGTTGAGCAAACTGATGAGCCACATGCCCTCATTTGCTTTGACCAGTGAAGGCATCATCAGAGCGATGACCACTACACTTTTCATCCACTTTTTCATTGCTTATTGGGTTTTATTTAAAATTAAAAAAAAGAATTTACTCGTTCTTGTTCGGAGCTATTGCCTTCCATTTAGCCGATGCAATCAATGAATCCAGCACGCCATATAGCTTACCCAAGGATTGGGGAGCGTCGTATCGATTCATTACTCCATGCGCTTTTCCATCTTTCGCAATCTGTGTAATCACAGAGGGCAAATCGGTCACGTAGGCATGATCATAAACGGACTTCATGCTAAAGTAATCGATTTCATCTGCCACCTTTTGAATCCTATGAAGAGCGGTTGCATCCAAGGTTGTTTGGAAAAAACCGATACGCTCCACAAAATTTCGTCCCTCATACGTCGCCAATCCATTGGATAGAATGACACATTGATAGATCGGACACATACCGAAACACGCTGTTCGCTGATAAAAAACCGCAGTGTCCGGCGAAACCACCATGACCGAATCCATGGCTGCATTGGCCGGAATTTGAGCCACAGGCACTTCCTTGCGGCTTGCGCAAGCTACCATGGCAAGAATTGCTATGACACTGAATGCGGTGATTCGCATGAAACTACTTCGACTGTTTTTTAATCTGATCCAATTTAGACTTTTGAGCCTTTTGCGCTTCTTCAAGTCGTTGCATAAAACTGCTTTTGGATTTTGGCTTTTTCTTGTTGTTATCAATTTTGGCTCGAATGGCGTCTTCATCAATGAAATACTTTTTGATCACCCACATTTGACCGATGCTCGTCATATTAGCGATGAAGTAGTACAGCGCCAATCCAGAAGCTTGATTATTGAAGAAAAACAGCATCATGACCGTGAACAAGTTCATCATTACCTTCATGTTGGGCATACCTGGCTGCTGCGCCATCTGTGGTTGTGAACCCATACTCATTTGAGAATACAGATAGGTTGAGATACACATGAGGATGGTGAATCCTGAGATGTGATTGCCATAAATTTCACTCAAGATTGGAATATGACGTTCCCAAGAAAAAATACTGTCGTAAGCCGCCAAGTCATCGGCCCACCAAAAAGATTTTCCACGAAGCACAATTTCCGCAGGGAAAAATCTGAACATGGCATACAAAATCGGCATTTGTAATAGCACAGGGATGCAGCCAGCAAAAGGATTCACACCCGTCTGTCGGTACAAAGACATCGTTGCTTGTTGTTTTTCGATTGGATCTTTGCCTTCAAATTTCTTGTTGATCTCATCGATTTCAGGCTTCAATACGCGCATTTTGGCGCTGCTCAACAAATTCTTCCACGTTATGGGGAACAATACGGTTTTGATGGTCAATGTCACCAAAAGGATGATCAAGCCCCATGAGCCAATAAAACTTTGGAAGAACCAAAACAATGGACGAATGCAATAGCGATTCACCGTGCCGATGATACTCCAGCCATAGTCGATGATGCGATCAAATTCCTCCGCTTGAGTGGATTTCAGCTCTTTGTAATCATTGGGGCCTAGGTAAAACTGAAGGTCCGTGCTGGACGCCGATCCAGGGGAAACAGGCAAAATAAGATTGGCAAAATAATTCTTGGTAGAAACCGAATCAGTTGGAACCCCGATTTGTAAATAACTGCCCGTTTTGAATCCAGCTGGAGCAATGACCGCAGCGGAGAAGTAGTCTTGTTTGAAGGCCATCCAATGAAGGTCCTTTTCTGTGCGTAATTCGTCCGAAGATGTCTCGCTCAAGTAATCACGATCCTCCCCTGTTTCACGATAGAATACGCTGCACTTTTGACGTTCAGCGCTCAAGCCCTTTTCATTTGGATTGCCCATGGCAAACCATTCCAAAGCGACTGGTTTCGAAGAAAGCTCCATCTCGCGATCTAAGCCAACAATATTCAACTTGCAGTTGACTTGGTAGGCGTCAGGAAGCAATTGATACACATATTCAATGTATTTGCCTGGATCATTGGATTGCAGCTTCATTGATACCGTTTGAGGATTGCCCTCAGCATCCGTTCCCAATATTTGCGATTGGAAGAATAATTCATTGGATTTGATAGGTCCCTGTCCATTGAGGTAGAATACCAACTTCATTGCACTCAATGAGTCACTCCATAATTTTACATTCTCTTTGGTATGAAAGTTCTTGTACTCGGTTAGCATTTCTGCACTGGTAATCATGCCACCACGCGTAGAAAGCGTCACAGCCACTTTGCTATTTTTGAGAATGAAGTCTTGTGCTTGTCCCATTCTCGAAGGAGCGAACAAACCATATCTCCACTGATCCGCCTGAGCGCTAACGATTTTAGCTGCGCTATCAGACAGACTTACTGAACTTGTTGGTGCTTGGCTATCTGAACTTGTTGCATTTATCGCGGCTACGGGTGCATTGGCCATTGCGAGACTATCGAGTCGCGCTTGTTCCTTCATTACTGCTTTTTGCTCATTGGTCTGATACCATGTAAAGGCCAGTAACATAATGATCATCAGGGCAAAACCGATGATCGTATTTTTGTCAAATTTCATGTATTGTAAATAGTTTACACCGGGCGATTACATTCGAATATGCTAAGCAATCGCAAGGTGGCCGCAAAAGTCGTATTTTCTGAGGGTTAATGACACACCATTGGTCATATTTTTTTTTGAACGACCTGCGATAACGAGGTTGGATTTCATACATCCGCATCTGTGATTTACATTTGTGCATTACATGCTCATCAAAAACAGCCGTCACAGACTTCAACGCATTTGGTGGATAGGACTGCCATTATTGTTGCTAATGAGCATGATATCCATCAAGTTCGGTATTGTAAACTTGAGCTGGATTGATTTCTCCAACGCGCTTCTCAAGCCAAAATCCACTGAGATTCATACGACCTTGCTATGGGACATTCGGATACCCAGGACACTTACCTCCATGATTGCGAGTGCTTTGCTGGCATTGAGCGGTCTTGTTATGCAGAGCTTATTCCGCAATCCACTTGCTGGTCCATCGATCTTAGGCGTAACCAGTGGTTCTTCACTCGGCGTGGCGCTTGTGACATTGGCGGCATCAGCCTTTGGATGGCAGATCGAAGGTGCCGTGCAGCAGGGAGCAATACCCCTTGCCGCCTTCCTTGGCGCTATGGGAGTGTTGAGCGTTGTTTTGATGGTATCCAAACGCATGGCTGATCATCAAAGCCTATTGATTTTTGGCGTGATGCTCGGTTACTTTACGAGTGCGCTTATCACCACCTTCCAATACAAAGCCAACGCCGATACGATCCGAACCTACG
>JAIYCK010000375.1 GCA_027488055.1 Flavobacteriales bacterium
ACTCATCGAGATTACTTGCTTCGCTGAAGACGATCAAAAGAACATCTGGGCGGGAACCGATGGCAATGGTTTGTTTCAACTAACTGGCAATGATCAACGCATTTACAATACCGACAAAGGGTTGCGGAGCAATCATTGTTATGGAATGATCATCGATCCCTTCAACCGACTTTGGGTCACACATCGAGGAGCAATATCTCGCATAGATTTAGCAAAGAATTCTATTCATGTCATCGAACCCAATGATGCTGAAAACTTGTTGTTTGCATACAACGCCATCGACGCAAATACACATGGTCAGATTTTCTTTGGAAGTGATCAAGGTATCATTGAATATGACCTAGGCAAAGATGTAGTAGATGAAGTTGAGCCGTTGTTGCACCTGCGTTCACTTCTCATCAATGACAGCCTCTATGTGCACAGTCCTATTGATTTGAAATACGGCAGTTATCAAATTCAACTGGAAGTGATTGCAGTCTCGCTCAAGAATCCCGAGGGAGTCATTTATCAATATTTCCTGGAAGGGTACGACAACGATTGGAGTCAGCCAACCGCCAACCGAAAAATTGTTTACAACAGGCTTGGATATGGCAATTACATCCTGCGTGTTCGCGCATTCAACGCGGAAGGATTTGGAGGCTCCAATGAGTTATCGATACCAATCACTATAGCAATTCCAATATGGAGATCATGGTGGTTTTTGATCGCTTCTTTTGCTGGCCTTGTCGCACTCATATTATTGATCATAAAAACCCGAGAGCGCAACCTTCGACAGAATCAAATCAACCTGCAAAGATCCTTGGACGCGCGCACCAAAGAAGTGGTGAGACAAAAAGAATTATTAGAAATCTCCAATAAGGACATTACCGACAGTATCAAATACGCGAAAAACATTCAGCAAGCCATGCTGCCGAGCCATGAAACGCTCGATAACTACTTCACCGATACTTTTATCTATTTTAAACCACGCGATATTGTCAGCGGCGATTTTTATACCGTTGAAAAATTCAAAGATGTGGTGGTAGTATCTTGTGCAGACTGCACTGGCCATGGTGTGCCAGGCGCATTCATGTCTCTCATTGGAAGCACTATTCTCAAAGAAGTGACTACCGACAAATCCGTACAAAACGCGAGTCAGGTGCTCGTAAAATTAGATAGCCGATTGAGAGAAATGTTGAACAAGCATGGAGCCACCTCAGTAAGTGATGGCATGGACATAAGTATATTTGATTACGACACCTCCTCTCGTCGACTTCGCCTAGCCAGTGCCAATAGGTCATCCTATTTATTGCACAAGGGCGAGTGGATCGAAATCAAAGGGGATCGTCGCAATGTGGGTGGATCGGAATTGGCCAACAAAAACGACTACACCATGCATGAATATATCATCGAACCAGGCGATATCATCTACCTATTTTCAGATGGCATAACCGACCAATTTGGTGGTTCATTAGGTAAAAAAATAAAAAAATCAGGGCTTCTTGAATGGCTGCAAGCGATGCATCATGCCCCCATGAAAGAACAACGTGAATACATCAAACAACAATTCAAAGCATGGAAACAAGACCATGAGCAAACCGATGATGTCATTGTCATGGGGATTCGTTTTTAACTTTGCTCACAGACTCAGGTAGTCGCGGAAGCGAGCACTTTGCCTGCGTGATACTTCCACCACTGTTCCGTCCTTGAGGGTCATTCGAAGTCCACCATTGAACCAGTTTTCAACGCTTTGTACCCACTTCAAATTCACTATGAACTTACGGTTGGTCCTAAAAAAAGTGTGATCCAATCGATCTTCCAAATTGTTAAGTGATTTCAAAATAAGGGGCTTGTAAGATTGAAAAAACACGCGCACATAATTCCCTTCAGACTCGAATAAACGAACTTCGGATAATGGCACGAACCAACATTTATCGCCGTCTTTAAGAAAAACTTGATCGTCTTGTCCAAGGCGACCTTGTCGCAATAGCACATCGTCTGACACGGATATATCATTCTGCAATGCCTTTTGCACAGCCTCCGCAAGGCGATCTTCTTCGACAGGCTTCAATAAATAGTCGACTGCATTTTTTTCAAAAGCACGAAGAGCGTATTCATCAAATGCGGTAACAAAAATAACCTTAGGTACCACTTCCAATTCTTCTAACAAATCAAACCCATTTTTCCCAGGCATTTGAATATCGAGGAATATGAGTTCAGGCTTCAACTGTTCGATCCCCACCAATGCTTCTTCCACATTGCCATATTCGCCCACAATTTCGATCTGATCGAACCGTGCCAATAGAGTTTGTAACTCCTTTCGCGCTAAGCGCTCATCATCTACAATGATTGTTTTCATATTTGTTTCCTTAAAAATGGAATTTGTATTCGCACCGCCACTTTGGGGCCCATTTGACCGATTTCGAAACTGGCCTTGTCTTGGTAAATTAACTTCAAACGATTGATGGAATTTTCAACTCCTATGCCTGCCGTTTCTGAAGGCTCATATATTCCATCGTTTCGGACCTCAATCATCACGGTGTCATTATTCAATTGCACAATGACGTCAATTTGTCCCCCTTCAATGCGTTTGGAAATGCCATGTTTCACAGCATTCTCAACCAACGTTTGAAGCACAAACACAGGAAATTCAATGTCCAAGCAAGCCTCGTTTACCTC
>JAIYCK010000194.1 GCA_027488055.1 Flavobacteriales bacterium
ATGGCCATTTCTCCTGTGGCCAACACAACTGAATGCTCTTATGATTCAGTGAATCGCTAATTGATGTTTCGGGCAAACGTGTATTTACTGTCGGCTTATTTACGATCTTCCTTGCTTATAGATGGCATGGATAAGCTCATAGATTCTTTCAATTTGACTGGTATCATTTTGTACGATCATCTTTGCCCACATAAAAACCAACCACCATGACAAACATTCATTCAGAAAACCATCGGTCCATCATCGCCACCCATCCATTTGTAGTAGTGAAATTCGGAATACCAAATTGCGCTCCATGCAAAAGTGTATCAAAAGCCCTTGAGTCAATATCACAACGATTTCCTCAAGTTGCGTTTCTCGAGGTGGATGCCATGATTGATGGTGATCTAGCCGCAGAAATGAACGTGCGCACCGTACCAGCCATCTTCTTCGCAGTAAACGGAGCATACTTGAAAGACAGCAAGGGCTATCACATCAAGGCTTCGGATGCCAAAAGCATGGAAACCATTTTACAGAGAATGGTGGAATAGTTATCTGCTCAAAGCCCGCGAACCATCACACCATATCCTTGTGAACTAAATCGCGAGCATTTTCGGATTCGATAATTCCTTAGGTTATGCATGGAAGAAATGCTGAAAGTGATATTGAAGAAATGTTCGAGATTACTATTGGCAGCTGAAGGAAGGGCGGATTGATAGCACTACTATCCATCCGAAGCACAAATATTGAACCTTGTACAAATGTTTCTACAAAGCACGAAAATCAGCCTTTTGTGGTAGGTGCTGTTATATGAGGTTTCTATTCGATTTTGTTTGAATTAAAGCTTGATTGACAATTCTAAATGACCGCCCAAGCCAAGCTCAACAATCTTTTGCAATGTGGAAATTCGAACTTCTTTTATGTCGTTCTCAATTTTAGAAATGTATCCTTTGTTCGTTCCACACTTCTCAGCAAGTTCTTCTTGAGTCATTCCTTTTTCCAAACGAGCCTGTTGAATTAGAAAACCAAGTTTGAATCCTTCATACCCCTTTTCAAATTTGTCCCGTTTGGTTGTTCCCTTCTTGCCATATTGTTCATCGACAAACTGGTCTAGAGATTTCAAATTACTTTTCTTTTTCATATTCACTCTTAATTTTGATCGCCTTGTCAATTTCCGACTTTGGAGTCTTTTGTGATTTCTTTTGAAAGCCATTCGCGAGAACCACCAATTTGCCTTCATCAAAGAAGCAAAATATCCTATAAATATCACTTCCTTGTTGAACTCTTATTTCATAAAGGCCATCTGTTCCGCTGAGATGCTTCAAATAGTCTTCTGGCACATGCTCAATCGTTTCGATAAGCCGAAAAGTCCACAAGATTTTGTCCTTTACCTTCTGCTTTTGTTTGAGGTAAAAGTCTTGGAAGTATTCTTGATACAAGAAAATCGTTCTAAGCTTATGATTACTCATACGGGGTAAAGATACGTAAAGTTGTCTGATTGTACAACTTTCGTTGGCGCGTTTGTCGAAATACTATTGAATTCGTTGAATGGATGCATGTCGCGGAAATCTCATCAACGTGTTTATTGAGGCATATCCTTTTACATTTTCGTAAACGTTCAGATACAACAAGACAAAGCGCGCACCGACCATCTTCGTTGCACGCACATCATCTGCTCACTGCGGCGCCTATTTGTGTTTGAACCAACAGGAGGGATCGGTTGAGTACTTTTTGAATTCAGTGTTTACGGGATAACCATGCATGATCTTATCATGGTATCGTGTTCTGGACAAGTAGTTGAAGGCGCCCATATCTCCCGTATAAGCGGTGTCGTTATCGAAATTATACGCCTGATGAATCGCTTTCAATTGCTCGATAAAAGGATGCATCACGGCTATGTTGCCTCCTATGATTCCGCAGTTGAGCAAGGTCTCGTTTTTGAAAATCGTCTCATACAACACGTAATCCGATATTCTACTTCGCAAGTGACTGGAATGGTTTTGCATCCAGGCATTGTCCAGTATTTCGTTTTCATCTCCACAAAAAATATGCGTAGGATGGTCGAGATAGATTTTTTCTTGAAATGGATTTTTATTTACAACCACATCCGAAACGTCTGTAAAAAAGATATTTTGAATCAAATGCCCATGTGACTTCAAGAATACTTCATAGACAAAATACCGAAATACATTCGGATTGTACTGGGCATGGTAGTCAACTTTTACAAAATGAATGTGTTCACTTTGATGCAACTGGCATGTCGCTTCTGAAAAATTATTGTGAAAAATAATCCCCTGTAACTGCAGGGCCTCAATCGATCTCGCCCAATCTGCAACCAATGAAAAATCGTCGTTTGCTAAGGTGGTATTTCGATTCACATCGTAGATACCCGTGACATGTGAAGCAACAATAAGATTGCTTTGAATTTCAAAATCAATTCTCAAGTGCGACCGTATTTTTAATGCGTGCAGTCAGACTGTCTAAATTATTTCTGTAATAAACATAGGTTCTTAAATCCAGTTTCTTTACAGCAAATTCCTCGGAAGCTCTTTGATAAAAATGGGCATCTGCGCCATACATATCATGAAAGTTAAGCATTGTAAACACTTCCTTTTTACCAAATAACGTAGCAAACAAAATACAATTATCGACATGTATTACTTGCTTGGTATCAAAACGGTCTGGAACATAATAGTCCGATTCGTGATTGACAATCGTTTCGGTGGTTGAAGCAATTAAATCAAGCGATTTTATCTCTGATAAACATGTACTCAAATGATTGGGTTTGTACTCATCATCCGCATCAATCACCGTAATATATTCGCTGTTGCTAATGTGTATGCCTCTATTGATGGATTCTGACTGACTGCGATTTTTATGACGCAAATAGGTTATTTTATCTTCATGCTGGAGGGCATAATTCAAAATATCTTGCTGGGTGTTATTGTTGCTGCCGTCATCAATGATGATCAATTCAAAATCTTGAAAATCTTGAATTAAAACCGAATCAATCGCTCTTTTTATCAGTGGAAATGAGGTGTTATACACCGACATGATCACCGAAATCTTGTTTTTACAATACATGTATCAGCTCGTGAGAATAGGCCGCAATTTACGACATCGTATGGCTGTGTTTGTTGGGATACCGTTAACAAATGATGAGATTGTGATGGATGATCGCTGTATTGATACCATTCTCCATCATCGTATAATCCAATTTCAAATTCACAGATACATATCATTTGAAGCTGTCACTATCCTATTCATGCTTCTTCCAATAGAGCAGGTAGTCATATCCTCTGTCGTTTATAAATACATCGAAGGCATAGCTACCATCATTCACTTTCCTTGATTTCGTAGCACACTCACTTAAATTGTGCGGACTCTTTTTATCTTCAATGATTCCAAATGGTCGGTGCAGCGGAACATCCCCTTGCATGGTCATTTCGGCAATACCGGAAATAAAAACACTCGAATCCTTGCATAGCTCTCCCAGATACAATTGGTGAAACGTTACTGAATCGAGATCGTAACCCGTTTTATTGAAAACTTTAATCTCTATATTTTGACCAATGGCCAACGATGGTAATAGCAGTAAAAAAGCTAATTGGAACGTGAAACTAGATTTAAACATGATCGCTTGCTTTAAGGTGCTTGCCACTGACGTGCTTATACCCGCATAAACACGCAGCTATCATGCCAAAAATAGACGATCTACACAACTAAGGCGCGCACAAAATTCATCAGGGACAAAGGCTATGGCTTGCTGATGGGCGCGATCGGAATCCAAATGGTCTCCTGTGCGCGATCGCCTTGTTGCATATAATCATGTGGAATAACCTCCAACTGATGGCGGTGGGCCAATTGATAACCGGAAGTAGGCAACCATTCGCAGTAAATAAACTCAAAAACTTCTTTGGCTGCAGTGGGTGGAGCAGTGACCTCGAATTGTGCATAGAGTCCGGCGGGAATGTGTAAGCTCAAAAATTCCGTTGGTATCGTTTCGAAAAAATCCCTGGACGCGCATGCCCACTTCGTAAAAAGTGCTGCTGGAGTGAAATGCTGCACATCCAAGGGCGCATGGTGCAGCTGCACAGAATAAAAGAAGGGTATGGAATGCTTGCGCACCGCTTCATGCGATCGAAAGGTCTTCCAAAGTTCAGCAATGGGCATGCTCAGCAAACTCATCTCTTGCGCAATGCCCACCAACTCCAGGGAAGATGTGGCTATGATGTGTGGCTCACTTATTTGCATTGGTCAATTCAGATTGGATCAATTGACGGGCCGCATCGCGCAGCACATTCGGGTCGTCTCCGCTGATTGGCGAATGAATCACCACATCGATGACCTGCGGCATGGAAAATTCAAAAAAGCGCGTAGGCTCATCCATGATTTTGAAATTGTTCTTCCACGTCACACATACGACGGGTATCTTTTTCTCTGCGGCCAATTTGAAAGCTCCATTTTTAAATGGCAACATGGTGGGAGTGTTGCCAGGAATGGTACCTTCCGGATAAATAGCTACACAATGGCCGCGATCAATGGCGTCAGCCGCCTTCTGCCAAGCGCTAAAACTTCCTCGCATGCTTTTTCTATCTACCGCTATATCCGTGGTGCGAAAAAATTTGCTAAACAAGGGCCAGTGCAACAGCTCTCCTTTGCCCATGAACACAAAATAGTCGCTGAATAGTCGATACATA
>JAIYCK010000154.1 GCA_027488055.1 Flavobacteriales bacterium
CAACAATGTTTATTGTTGCTGCGCTTGTACCTGTGCTTACAATCAACGATCCTCCGGTCATATTAAAATTACCGCCCACATTCATTGTAAGCGCTGTGGCACCTGTGAATCTTAAAGTACCTGTATTCGTGTTGATACAGCTGAAATTTCCCGTTACTGCAGTCAAAGCACCGCTCAAGTTGAGTGCACTTGTCTGACTTGGACAGTTCCACGTAAAGTTTGAGAAGGATTGGCCTAAACCAGATGGTGGTGTTGTACCTGCCACCACTCCCATAATCAAGCATGTACTGCCGCTCTGCCAGGTAGCTGTTGGAACCGCGCCACCTGCTGTTCCAGAAAAATTATGCTCATACGTACCTGTGGAAGTGATGGTCAAAGTCGTTGCCGTCACTCCTGTGAGCGTTGGGGCCGCAGCGAGGTTTCCGCCCATTCTCAAAAACCCATTGACCGCAGAGGTTGCGCCAGTCATGGTTAGATTATTTGTGGCAACATTCAGCCTTGCATTGGCGCTAATACTCAAATTGGAGGTAATCGTCAAAGGCGTCGAAGCCGCACAAGTCACTCCCGTTGTATTTGATATGGTCAAAAAGGCAAAGGTGGCCGTGGCATTGATCGTTTGTGGAGCCGTGCCATTGAATTCAACCGAACGACTGTTCGCTGTAAAGGTCCCCGAATTGGTCCAGTTGCCGCCTATCCTTAAATCACCGCCAATAGCAGTTGACAATGCCAGCGTATTCGCTGCCGAAATCACCAAATTACCAGTCAATTGACGATACTGATTGCTGGTTCCAAAACTGCAAACACTCGCTGTTACCAAGTCGCCTACTGTCACATTGCTGGGCACACCCGCGCCAGATGAGGTATTCGCAAGCCACTCGGATGCCGCCACGTAGGTGTTGCCCGTGTTGTATTTCAAAAAAGATCCTGAGGCATATGTCAATGCGTTGGTGCTTACATATCCTCCAGCACGGACATCCAATGAACCTCCACTCGCAATGGTTGTAGCACCAGATGCCAAAGGGGTAAACTTGTTGCGAATTCTAATGTTGCCTGCAATCGATAGCGCATTGCCCGTGATGGCGAGCTCTCCACCCGAATCAAAGACCGTTGCAGACGTGGTGGTCAAAGCTCCAGAACCCGACGTGTTAATGGTTGTTCCACGACCGCTGGATGTGGCGGCATTTCCACATGTGATGGTTTGAGCACCCAACGCAAAGGTTCCGCCCGAAACTTCAATAATACCTCCAGGCGCCAATGTCCAGTTGTTTGCATTGGTTACAGTGCCCGAATTAACGATCACTCTGGCATACACCCCAGCCGCTGCAGGAACGGCATTGGTCAAAGTGGCACTGGTTAAAACCAAATTCGTGGTGTTCGTAGGCACACAGTCTGCACTCTTGGTGCCTATTGATCCAAAATAATTCGTCGTAGACGGCGCTGAACCGCTCGTTCCGCCTGGCGCCGCACCGAAAAACCCGGTGTTGAAGGAAGCATACATGTTGAACCGAATCGCATCTGGAGATCCCAAATTAGTCCATGGAACGCGCACTTCAAGCGCTCCATTTGCAGCCGCGGTCGCAAATTGAGACCATCCTTGTCCATTTGTCGCACCTGTTGTCCAAGCTCCGGAAAAGGTGCTGAAGAAACTCTCACCTGACGCGTTGCGACGAATTGCAATGCGGTAATCGGCTGCAATGGGCAAGTTGGGTGTATTGCTATCCCAGTTAACGCCTGTGCTCGAGCCGGTTCCGGTGCCTATATTGTCTACATAAACCGTGAAGTGATCAAACGCTCCCCACGTGCTGCCGTTGGTTCGAAACGCGGCAAAATAAATAAATGTAGCATCGTATGTGACATAATAGTCCACATTATCCACTGATGAAAATCGCTCTGCTGCATTGAAATCAGAGCTATTTCCAGTAAATGTAGGCGTCCGGAAACTTTGTGCGTTAATTGATTGCATTAAGCACAGCGCAAAAAGAGAAAATAGAATTCTTCTCATGGTAATAAATTTGGTCAATTAAGAATTAAAGGCAAGGAGCCTAAAAACAACGTTTTAGGACTGACAACAAATGTAATCAAGATCGCTTGACTTCCACCTGCATTAACAATACACTTAATCTTGCCTTTATATTGGGTCGAGATCCTCTTTCAACATCCAGTTCATCAGCCAACGCCATTGCCGTGTAAAAGGCCGTGGAGGCGGTCTCGATATGATTTATTTGGTCGTGCAATCGAGTGGTCCACCGCCGCACGTTCGATTGT
Source organism: Flavobacteriales bacterium (assembly GCA_027488055.1). Lineage (GTDB taxonomy): Bacteria > Bacteroidota > Bacteroidia > Flavobacteriales_D > Sanyastnellaceae > CANHSF01. Next base: position 2,266 of record JAIYCK010000154.1, read on the forward strand.
TTTTCAACCAAAATTTCATAACATCGCTGCAGGATATTACCTTCGCCGCATGAATTTCAAAGCATCCATCCAAATCATGCCGATCGAGGCTCTTCTTGATCCCCAAGGCAAAGCAGTTACCGGTTCCATGAAAAACCTGGGTCTAAGCGAAATCACGCACGTGCGTATTGGCAAAAACATTCACCTGCAAGTGGAAGCCAAAGACGAAAAAGAAGCCTCCGCCAAAGTTGAAATGGCCTGCAAAAAATTGTTGTGCAACGAGATCATGGAGTCGTACACCTTCTCGATTGTGCCAGCCTAATTGGCTTTGTTTTGCTCAAAAAGTCTGGACGTTGGTAAGCCCCACATTGGGTTGTGAGCTAGGATTGTGATGTGCGATGCTGCATCGCATACACCATCGAAAGCACAATGTACCACAGGAGGGCTACTACCACAGTCGTGAGCACCCCAGGCAAGAGCCACAGGCCGCCAATGGCCAGCACAGGCAAACTTCCAATGTAGATGTAAGGGATGGTATTGGCGCGGAATCCGCCGGGTTTGAATTTGAATCCAAACATGCGCAAATTGGAAACCATGAGCCACCCGGTGAGCGCTGACAATAACACGACCACGATGCTCCAATTGGTCCACCCAATGGCCTGAGGCCAATCCAATTCTGTAAAAGATAAGACCAATGCCGCCCAAAAAAGACCATGAGCTGGTGATGGCATGCCTCTAAAGTCGGTGGTTTGATCGGTGCTGATATTAAAACGTGCCAACCGATAGGCTGCAGTGCACACTTGGAACATGGAAATCCATCGCATCCACATGAGCGATGGGGGTAAACTTTCTTCGAGCAGGCGGTACACCAACAAGGAAGGCACCAGTCCAAAGCTGACCACATCGGCCAACGAATCCAACTGCTTGCCCATCTCGCCCGAAACGCCCAAAGCACGCGCCACAGCGCCATCCAATAGATCGAAAAACGCGGCTAAAAAAAGCAGTGCAGGCCAATAGCCCATGCTGCTTACCGTGCAGTCCGACAAGACAATCACTGCGATTGCACCACACACCAAATTGGCCATGGTGAGCAGATTGGGAATGTGTCGCTTCACTGCCGCGTAATGGGATTACAAGGTTTGTTTCACCTCTACTTCTTCAAACGATTCGATGTTGTCACCCACTTTCAAGTCGTTGAATCGGTCGATGTTCAATCCGCACTCGTAACCACGTGCGACCTCTTTCACATCGTCTTTGAAACGTTTGAGTGAGCCGAGTTCGCCGGTATAGATCACGATGCCATCGCGGATAAGACGTATTTTGTTGTTGCGCGACAATTTTCCGTCGAGCACATAACAACCCGCCACGGTACCCACTTTGGTGATTTTGAACACCTCGCGTATCTCTGCGGTACCCACAATTTGCTCTTCGATTTTGGATGACAAGAGTCCCTCCATCGCTTCGCGCACATCCTCGATGGCCTTGTAGATAATGCTGTACAATTTGATTTGAATCTCTTCGGTTTCGGCCAACTTGCGCGCACTGGAGCTGGGGCGCACTTGGAAACCAATGATGATGGCATCCGATGCACTGGCCAACAACACATCGCTTTCGCTGATCTGTCCCACGCCTTTGTGTATGATGCGCACCTGTATTTTCTCGGTCGACAATTTCTGCAACGAATCGGTCAATGCTTCTACCGATCCATCCACGTCGCCTTTTACAATCAAGTTCAATTCTTTGAAATCGCCCAAAGCAATACGACGACCGATCTCTTCGATGGTCAAATGTTTCTTCGAACGCATGCTCTGCTCGCGCTGCAATTGCTGGCGCTTGATGGCGATGGCACGCGCCTCGCGCTCATCTTCCATCACGTTGAATTTATCACCTGCGTTGGGTGCTCCTTCAAATCCGAGCAACGACACCGGTGTAGCTGGTCCTGCTTCTTCTACCTTCAGTCCACGTTCATTGAACATCGCTTTGACACGACCGCTGAACTGACCCGCTATGATAGCATCGCCCACACGCAAGGTACCGCCTGATACAAGCACCGTGGTGACATAGCCGCGACCTTTGTCCAATGAGGACTCGATCACGGTACCAACAGCGCGTTTTTTGGCATTGGCCTTGAGCTCAAGCATATCCGCTTCCAACAATACTTTCTCCAACAAGGAATCGACATTCATCCCCTTTTTGGCCGAAATTTCTTGGCTTTGGTATTTACCGCCCCATTCCTCTACCAATATATTCATGGCCGACAACTGCTCGCGGATGCGATCGGGTTGGGCCTCTGGCTTATCTACTTTATTCAATGCAAAAACCATGGGCACATTGGCAGCTAAAGCGTGCGAAATGGCTTCCTTGGTTTGCGGCATCACACTGTCGTCTGCAGCGATTACGATGACCGCCATGTCTGTCACCTGCGCACCACGTGCACGCATCGC
>JAIYCK010000219.1 GCA_027488055.1 Flavobacteriales bacterium
AGATATAAACCGAAGAGGCGCCTTGCAAGGCGCCTCTTCGGTTTATAAAAAAATCCAGCAATAGTATCAATTTTTCACCACACGCAACACCTGCGTATCTGCTGCCACCACACGGATGTAATAGATGCCCCCACTCAAAAGGGATAGACCATTGTTGAGATCCGAATTGGCCTGTTGCAAACTGCCTTGGTAGGTGTGGATCAATCGGCCTTCGGAGGACATCAATTGCAAGGTTATTTTTTCATCGTTGTTCCAATTGCCTTCTACGAGCAATTGAACCTCGCTATCGGTTGGATTGGGAAACAAGGACCAGCGGCTCTCTTGCATGCTTGCCAACGCCTGTGCTTGTGCGTTAACTGTAAATACACCCATGCCCGATACCTCACCGTCGATGATTGCCGAGGTCAGCACATCCAATTGACCATGCACAAACAAATGCGCTCCTTCTTCTACAATCAATTCATTGACTTCTACCGCTCCATTGACCATGGGCTGTGGAAATGCATTGGCCGTAATTATGGCCGTGCGCTCGGGGGTTGGCAATACACCCTCTTCCCAGTTGTCGGCATTGTTCCAAAAACTATCGCCTCCATTTCCACTCCACACCGCGGCTTCATTCGCAGCCATCATGGAGTTCAAAGTAGGCACAGATGCAGGAGCCGTATACGCCACATTGACCCAGCATTTTTGTGTTGGATTCGATGCCACATTGTTACGCACTTTGATGGTAATCCATCCCGTAAAATTGGGTATATAAGTGCCTGTCAAAGTTCCCAAGCCACTCTTGTTATTCAGCAATGTGCCCCCAGCATTATACAAGCCGATATACAGCGCCTTTGTAGCATTGGCTGGATACAAGGTATAGGTGACCGTCTTGCCGCTTTCGACATATATCTTTCCAGCCGTTCTGAAATTCGTGGACGAGGCGGGAATAGCTCCACCTTGCACCAATGAACTGGCATGCTTGTCGCCTAAATCATCGGCCATTTCCCATTCTTGAACAGTCACCGCATTGCGCGATGGATTGTACACCACACCATCCTTTCCCACAGGAGCCCACACACTATAACCATGTCTGCCTGCAATATTCAAACTTGGATCCACAGGAGGTGTGCTGATGGGCGCCCAACCGTTGGCATCCACTGTGACTGTAGTTGCACCATTGGCGCCGCTATAATCTTTGAGCACTGTGCCTGGCGCAAATCCTGTATACACCCATTGATTTTGCCACGTGTTCCATGCGTCAGTGATTCCGATGAGTGCTTTACCCGCACGTGATATAATCAAATAATCAGCCGATGCATGTGGCACTTGATAAGCCCCTGATTTGAAATCCAAGGCCTGATGGCACCAGATCAAATTGGCCAAATCTTGGCGCACAGGAAGCGATGAGTTCAACTTCGGATTGTGATTCCAGCGATTGCCACTGTATCCAATATCAAAAAGATCTTCAAAGAAAATCTGTGGGTTTCCATCCATCGCAAATATGACCGCATAGGCAGTAGACATCCGTGGTTCGTTTGGCTCGATGTGCGGAGACAATTCACTGGATGAATTCCAACCCGTATAGTTACCCGTGCTGCTCACTTGAGGGCGGAAGGTGTCGTGATTATTCACAAAAGGCACTGTGCGGTGCACATAGGTATTGGTGTTGGCATAATACTGTATACGCTCATTTTGCTGCGCAGCGGGGAGGGATGCCATATCAAAATTTCCCATGCCGTAGACCAAGCCATATAAACCACCAGCGCTATCAAATCCACGCAGATTGAAATCGAAAGTACCCATCATTTTTTCGCCAGTGGCAGCAGCAATATTGTTGACATAATTATCAAGCTCGGTTTTACCGCCTACATATTCACCTACGTTGAACATGGCTTCATTGCCCTTGGCCCATGTAGGCAACAAGTATTTTACATTGTAAGAAAAATCCTCTTGCACGTAGGTTGGAAAATGCTTCACCGCGTCCCAGCGAAAACCATCCACACCCGATTGTTTTTTCATCCACATGATCCAGTTGCGGCCTTCGTTGCGCATGTAATTCGCAGCTTGTGTGGGATTAAAACCTACCACATTGCTGCTCACACCCGTCGCATTGCTTTCATAGGAAATGTCGGGACCAAACCAGGCTGAACAGATGTCACCAGTCGTGCAATTGTTGTTTTGGTTGGGATAAAAATTCGTGTAGTTTTTGGGCCATCTGCCATTGCGCGCCCAATAATTGGATTGTGTTTCTGCGGTTGCTGGCTTAGCATAAGAGACGTACCGAAAATTCTTATAGCCACTGTTGGAGGCCATGGAGAACGAATTGGGATCTTGCCCTCCAGCCCCCGTTGCACTGCCGGCGGAATTGACATGGTTCAGCACCACATCTTGAATGACCTCGAGGCCATTGGCGTGGAGAATTGCAATCATGCGCAGGTACTCGTCCTTGGTGCCCAAACGCGTTTGAGTCGCACCCTTTTGAAACTTATCGCCGAGGTCATAGTGATCGAACGGAGCATAGCCTACATAGCCTGGACTTTCATTTTTTGAAGCCGGTGGAATCCAAATCGCATCGATGCCCATGGCCTTGAGACGCGGCGCTAAATCGGCCAGATAATTGGCCCAATCATCGTGGTAATTGCTGTTGTAATAGTCCCACCAGAAGGCTTGCAGGACAACTTTTTTGACAGTGGTTTGGGCTGCGATTCCACATGACATCAACAGCGCAAATGCAATAGATAGCGCTCTCATTTCGATAAGGTTAAGATGCATCGAATGTAAGCGTATTTCGCACACTTAGGTTATCTTTGACACAACTTTTGCAATTCCTTTTTTCCACAATAAGCAACCGACAGAGACGTTCTCACAAAAAAATCGAGCTATGAAACGAATCCTTTTGATCATCGCACTCCTCGCCTTCTTCACTCCAGAGCAAAGCATTGCCCAGTCCAAATCGAGCAGCAAAGGATTCGATTATTCATCGCATGCGAAATTGAACAAAAAGGCTCAACGCTGGAAAATGCGCCGATCCAAAGCTGCCAAAGGTGATATGACCAATACGCAATGCAGTGTAAGAAAGACGCGCCGGGCTGCACGAAAGGCGGGTTAGAGTTTCTTCAACCACTCCACTAACCCCTGAAAATACACCTGCTGATCGTCATACAAGGACATGTGACTTCCATTGGGGCAATACAGATGTGAACCCTTGGGCATTTGGTCGGCCATCCATTTCATGTGGGTGGGATCCATGGTGTCGTCCTTGGCACCGATAGTGAGGCACGGAATGCGAATATTTTTCATATCGCCGCTGCGGTCCCAATGGGTGAGCTTGCCTGCAATACCAAATTCACTTGGACCTTGCATCGTGACATACAGCGATGCATTGAGTGCTGCAAAAGAGCGATTGATCGGGTCAGGCCATTGCTGCAGCGGAATCTTACAAATGTGCTGCTGATAGTAGTGTGCGTTGAGTAATTCCATGTAACGCGGGTTGCTAAACGCATTGGCTTTTTCCAACGCACGAATTTCCGCCAAAACAGCAGTATCCATTTGCATAGCCAACACCTCATCGGCGTATTTGCCGTAATCGGGACAACTGCTCATCATGTTAGAAACAACCAATCCTTTGAGTTTGTCCTGATGGGTGATCGCGTATTCCATCGCCAAAATACCACCCCACGAGTGGCCTAGCAAAACGCAATTGGTACTATCCAATTTCAAGGCCATGCGCACCTGTTCCAACTCGTCTACATAGCGACTCAAGTCCCACATCGCTGTATCGTTGGGATTGTCGCTGAAACCACAACCCAATTGATCATAGTAAATAAACTCAATGTCGTTGCGCGGGAAAAAATTCTCGAAACACTCAAAGTATTCGTGTGAGCAGCCTGGACCTCCGGAGAGCAGCAGCACCCGCAATTTTGGATTGTTGCCCACTTGTTTGGTCCACACAAAAAATGAATCTTTGGGAGTACCAATTTTAATGCGGCGTATCCCGCCGTCTTGAATGCCACTTTCGGGCATTGAAAAATAGTCACGCACTGGAGGTCCTGCATCCCTGGTCGTGCAGCTCGCAACGGTGATGATGAGTAAAAACACGCAGGCCACTATGGACCAAGAAAATGATCGTTTCATTTTTCAAAAATAGATGAAAAGGAGTTCGATCAGTGGGCTTACCAAAATCTATCCTTGTGCTGAACCATTCAACCTTCATTTGTGGAATTTCAACATTTAAATCCTCCCTGCGCGCATAATCCGTCGTTACTTCGCATCAAATAAATTACACGTGGATTCACTCTCACAGATCGTATTGGGCGCCGCAGTTGGCGAAGTCATGCTTGGCAAACGCATTGGTAACAAAGCTCAGTTATTGGGCGCAGTAGCAGGCACCATTCCCGATTTGGATGTGTTTATGACAGTGCTCTCCACCGATCCCTTTGCTTCCTTGATTTTACATCGGGGCTACAGCCATAGCATGTTCTTCCATATCCTATTGGCCTTGCCGTTTGCATGGATGACCTACCGCGGATTTAAGCGAAATATTTCATTTGGCAAATGGTACGCATTCTGGTACCTCGGATTTTTCACGCATACCATTTTGGACTGTTTCACCACATTTGGCACCCAATTGTTATTGCCCTTCACCAATCATCAAGTAGGCTTCAACAACATTGCCGTGGTGGATCCATTTTGGACATTGCCGTTTATGATTTTCCTTTTGATCTGTCTGTTTATACGACGTGAAAAACCAGCTCGATTGAAAATGGCTTGGGCGGGAGTAAGTTGGGCGGTGTTGTATATGGGCTTCACCTTTGTGAATAAATACAATGTCCACCAGCATTTCAGTGAGGAGCTCACGCGACAAGGCATCGTGTATGAAAATCTTTCTACCTCGCCTAGTATATTCAACAATTTCTTGTGGTCAGGCATTGCACGCAGCGGTGACACTTTGTATGTGGGCGAATACAGTTGGTTGCAAGAGCGCCCAACGATCAAATGGCACGCTTACGCTTGCAATCCAGGAGCATTTGAGCGCTGGGGGGACCGACGAGCGGTGGAAACCTTGCTGTGGTTTGGACAAGGCATGAGTATCGCTGAAGAAGTGGGCGACGAATTGCATGTAACCACTTTGAAATGGGGCCGCGGTGATTTTACCAAAACAGACACCAAAGACACCTTTCCATTCTACTGGCGCTTGTATCAAGAAAACGGCGAATACAAAGCTGAAGAAGTACAACCCGATTGGGGCAAGGAAGAGTTCAATGAGGTATTCAACAAGTTGATCCGACGCACATGGACGGCGGATGATTATTGATTGCCATTCATCGTTGGTCTTTCGTGTATATTCAGACTTGATGAAAAGCGAAAGCATGTCAACTTCACCATTCTACAAGCTCCAAAATCTGACATCGCAGTGATCCATTTTATGCGCTTGTTTTGGGATGTGAATCCAACGGACCTAAAAGTTATCCCCAATATCCAATCACCTCCAAGAAGGCAGACGGCAATTCTTACTTTTGGTACATAATTAAGCCTTTTGCCCCAATTGCAAAGGAGCGCTTGCCATGAACGAAATAAAATGCCCCAAATGCCACGAAGTC
>JAIYCK010000202.1 GCA_027488055.1 Flavobacteriales bacterium
CATGGCTGATTCTTTCGGCGATGGCTGGAACCTCAACGAATACGAAATCACAGACCTTGACGGTAACGTTATTGCTGTTGGTGACTTGGACAATGCATCTTGCGGCGACGGAACAGATGCAGGTTTCGATATTTTCTGTCTTGCAGATGGCTGCTACAACATCACAGTAGGTGGCGGTTTCTTCGCTACTGAAGTTTCTTGGTCTTTGGTGGATGCAACTGGAACAGTAATCGTAGAAGGTGGCGTGGAAACACTTAGCTTCACTATCGGAGCTGGCGTATGCGGTTGTACAGATGCTACTGCTTGTAACTTCGACCCAGCTGCTACAGATGATGATGGTTCTTGCGAATCACTTTCTTGCGTAGGTTGCTTGGATCCAGCAGCTTGTAACTACGATGCTACGGCTACAATCGCTGGCGTATGCTGCGATGAAAACTGTGTGACGCTTATCATGAACGATAGCTTCGGTGATGGTTGGAATGGAAACAATGCGAGCATTGTCGACAATCTTACTGGTACCATTGTAGGTACAGGAACGATTCCTGCCGGCGGTAGCACAGCAACTGCTTCTTTCTGCTTACCAAGTGGTTGCTACACGATCACTGTAGGTGGCGGTACTTTCGCTAACGAAGTTTCATGGATCTTGACGGGTGCCAATGGTGTTGTAACTGGTGGTGTGACTACTGGTATTGACTTTACTGTAGGTGCAGGCGCTTCTTGTGAGGCTGGTTGTCTTGAGCCAGCGGCTTGTAACTATAACCCAAATGCAGGTATCAGTGACTGTTCACTTTGCGAATACACGACTTGCTTAGGTTGTACTTACGCTGAAGCTTCAAACTTCAATGCTGACGCTTCTATTGACGATGGTTCTTGCCTCATCCAAGGTAGCTGCCCATGTCCTGGTGATTTCAACCAAGACGGTGTAGTGTCTGTAGCTGACTTGATCATCTTCACAGATTTGTATGGTATTCAGTACGATTCAGACTGCGTTCCGATTAACTAATAATATTGAAAAAGATCGCCCAGATGGGCGATCTTTTTTCAACGTATACTGAGATTGATTCCAATAGGAATAATCTATTTTCAAATGATTTGGAAGGGGCTTACGAGCCCCTTTTTTTTGTGTTTTAACTATCTGATCGGAAGTAATTGTTGTATGTTATATTTTACTTCCAGACGCATCATACCTGGGGCCATTGTTCTCTAGCTATGGTTGCCAATTCGAGGCATTCCAACAGGCGGCGACGCCCAATCACTGGGGTGCTTTATAGGATGAAATATTTCGGCCCCCACGTGCCTAGCATCTGCGAAATGTTGTAGTTTCGAGGACGCAATGAGTATGAGAAAGATATTGGGAATCTCCGCGTTTTACCACGATTCAGCCGCGGCAATCACCGTGGGTGGTAAGATCATTGCAGCTGCGCAAGAAGAGCGCTTCACGCGCGATAAACATACTCCTGATTTCCCGAAGCATGCCATACGGTATTGCTTGGATGAAGCAGGCCTTGAATTGGATGATTTGGATGCAGTGGTGTTCTACGATAAACCATTGTTGAAATTCGAACGATTGCTTCAAACTTATTATGCCTTTGCTCCCAAAGGCTTGATCAGTTTTTTGAAAGCAATACCCGTGTGGCTCAATGAAAAAATGTTTTTGAAAAAACTCATTTTTGATGGACTAAAAGAAGTCGGCACGTACGATAAAAAAAAGGTGAAGCTGTTGTTTCCAGAGCACCATTTGTCACATGCAGCGAGTGCTTTTCATCCATCTCCTTATGAACGTTCGGCCATACTTACCATTGATGGGGTTGGCGAGTGGTGCACCGCTTCCATTGGTCTTGGCGAGGGCAAAAATATCACAATGCTAAAGGAACTTGAATTCCCGCATTCTGTTGGTTTGCTCTATAGTGCATTTACGTATTTCCTTGGATTTACAGTCAATAGTGGGGAGTATAAATTGATGGGCTTGGCGCCTTACGGACACCCTGATGCACAGCAGACTTTTGACTTCGCTGAATTGATCAAAAAGCACATTGTCGATATCAAGGAAGACGGATCCATTTGGCTCAATCAAGCCTATTTCAATTACGCCACAGGTCTTCGCATGGTGCATGATGATAAATGGGAGGGCCTTTTTGGATTTCCGCGAAGAGAAGGTGAAGGTGAATTGATGCAGCACCATTGCAATTTGGCGCTTGCGATTCAGCGCGTGACCGAGGAAATAGTGATTAAAATGGCCATGGAAGCCAAGCGCCTGACGCAAGCAGATTATCTATGCATGGCTGGTGGCGTGGCGCTGAACTGTGTCGCCAATGGTAAGCTTCTTCGTGAGGGCATATTCAAAGACATTTATGTGCAACCTGCAGCAGGAGATGCGGGAGGTGCGTTAGGTGCAGCATTGGCAGCGAGCCATATCTATTTCGGCGAGGAGCGCATTCTTCCTGATGGCATGGATGCTATGAGCGGAAGTTATTTGGGACCGTCCTACAGCGATAAAGAGATTGAACTTGTCAATCGTAAAGTGGGTGCCGTATCCCATAAATACGACGATTTTGAAGCGCTCAGTGCGCATGTAGCAGCGCACATTGCCGATGGCAAGGTGGTTGGTTGGTTCCAAGGTAAGATGGAGTTTGGTCCGAGGGCCTTAGGCAATCGCAGTATTTTGGGCGATGCGCGCAACCCTGAAATGCAAAAGAAACTAAACATCAAAATCAAGTACCGAGAAGGTTTCAGGCCCTTTGCGCCATCTGTTTTGGCAGAAGATGTGGAGGATTATTTTATACAGGACACCCCATCGCCTTACATGTTGATTGTATCCCCGGTAGTAGAACCACGGAGATCCATTCTACCAGCGAACTTCCACGACATGCCGTTGTGGGACAAATTATATTACAAGCGCAGCGATGTGCAGTCTATCACGCATTTGGATTTTTCGGCCCGTATACAGACCGTGCATCGCGAAACCAATCCAAAGTATCATAGTTTGATATCGGCCTTTAAGAAACAAACAGGCTATGGACTCGTGGTGAATACCAGTTTCAATGTGCGCGGCGAACCCATCGTGTGTAAACCACATGATGCCTACCGCTGCTTTATGAGCACGGAGATGGATGTGTTGGTTGTCAACGATTTTGTCTATATCAAAACCGAGCAACCTGACTGGGAAAACAAGGAGAAATGGATGACTAAATTTAAAATGGATTAATACAATGGATTTATTGAAAGATTTGTGGATGTTTATGCGCGAACGCAAAAAGTTTTGGTTGGCTCCAATCATTATTATCTTTTTGATTTTAGGGCTAATCATCGTATTTGGCGGCGGCAGCGCTGTAGCACCTTTCATCTATACATTATTCTAAACCATGAAGGCACTCAAGTCCGACCCAGCCAAAACCATGCTCACCATCACAACAGGCTTTTTGGTCTTCTTTGTGGTATTCAAACATGATTGGCTTTTCAAAGTAGCTCTCATCGCTGGTTTGATTGGTGTATTCAGTACTTTTTTAAGTGAAAAAGTGGAGTGGTTCTGGATGCAATTGACCAAAATATTGGGTTACATCATGCCCAATGTACTCCTCACGGTTGTGTTTTATGTATTCTTATTTCCATTTGCAGTACTGGCGCGTATTTTCGGTGGTCCAGATGCATTGAAGCTCAAGAACAAGACCGCCTCCGTGTACCGAGAATCCAACAAAAAGTATACACCAGCCTCTTTCGACCATCCTTGGTAATCAGCAAGGATGTGTTTAGGATGATGGTTACTCAATAACGAAATCAATCTGCGAACATCATGGAATTGGATTTTTTCTTTTTTAGTGTCGGAACAGTCTTCTTATTGACCGGCTCTTGGATGCGATTTTTTCCACCCAAAAAGATCAATGGTCTATATGGTTATCGCACCACACGCAGCATGCGCACGCAGGAAGCTTGGGATTTTGCCCAACGCATGAGCGCCAATTGGATGCTTGGTTTGAGCGGTATTTTCGGCGTTTTGAGCTTGTTGTTTTGGCTCATTGGTGCACTGCCAGAATGGATCATGGGCTTCGGTCTAGCCGCTATGGTGGTTATGTTGATTGTCATGTTTTGGCGCATCGAGCGCGCGTTGAAAAGAAATTTCTCTTGAGCGACATCCCAAGGTCATTCATCATTGCCACGTGGTCTTGACGGCAGCAAGCGGGCATATTTCGTTCTACATGTAATTAGCGCAATGGAGTTTGAAAGGGCCATCGATTGTGCCTATTTTTGAATCCATCAATCGGTATGAACCAAGATCAAATCAATTCGTATTTACAGCGCTTGTGGCCCATTTGCCGCAGCCTAACGGGCAATGGCGTGCGCGAGTCGCTCCACATTCTAAATGAAATTGTGCCTTTGGATATCCATGAAGTGCCCTCTGGGTCGGAAGTGTTCGATTGGACGGTGCCCAATGAATGGAACATTCGATCGGCACAATTAATCAATCCAAAAGGGGAAGTGATTGCTGATCTCGCGGTCAACAATTTGCATGTGGTCAATTACAGCATACCGATGCAAGGCGAGTTCACCTACGACGAATTGAAAGGGCATATTTATACGTTGGAAGAGCAACCAGATGTCATTCCGTATATAACGAGTTATTATAAGCGCCATTGGGGATTTTGTTTGTCCTACAATAAGTGGATTCAACAGCCGCGAGAAGGCCTTTACCGCGTGCACATTGACAGCACTTTGGAACCAGGCCATTTGACCTATGGTGAATGCGTATTGAAGGGCGAGACGGATGAAGAAATTTTGATTTCAACCTATGTGTGCCATCCCAGTATGGCCAACAATGAACTCAGCGGCCCCATTGTAGCGGCTGGGATCTATTCTCTCTTAGCGCAATGGCCGTCCAGAAAATACACCTATCGGTTTTTATTTGCACCTGAAACCATCGGGGTCATTGCTTTTTTGCAAAAGGAAGGCATGTGGCTCAAGGAAAAAATGGTGGCGGGATATGTGGCTACTACATGCGGCGATCGGGGAAATCTCACGTATAAATTATCCAAAAGAGGCGACACCCTCGCGGACCGAGCAGCCACGCACGTATTGCATTTTAGTGGTAAACCGCACCGAGTGATCCCTTTCACGGTGGGGGGCAGCGATGAGCGCCAGTATTGCTCACCCGGATTTAACCTGCCGGTGGGATCTATCATGCGCACACCGTATCAGCAGTACAAAGAATATCATACCTCTGGCGATGACCTTGACTTTGTATCTGCAGAATCATTGGAAGACACCATTCATACGTATGTCGAGGTGATGCGTGCCATCGAAATGAATGAAAAATATTATTGTGAGGTGCAGTATGGCGAACCGCAGATGGGCAAGCGAGGCTTGTATCCCGCGTCCAATGCGCCCAATGTGGACCGACATTACATCCATCGACTCATGCATTTGCTATCATTCGCAGATGGTGAAATGGATTTATTGGAAATCGCAGCTCGCCGCAATGAATCGATTCTCTTATACGAACCAATCGTGCAAGCTTGCTTGCAAGCAGGTGTGATCACACGTGCGAAACACTAAGCGTTGATGGCACAAGGCGAGGTGAAATATATTCCGTTTTCTGAGCTCAACGCCTTGGTGTGTAACAAACTTTCGGATACCGAATTATTCACGGGCTCCACATTCTCGTATCTCAAGGTGATGGAGCATGCACTCACCTATGCGGCTTTGGGAAACGATAAAAAACTGATCCGAAATCGCTTGCATTGGCCTGTTGTAGTGCAGAATATGCACGCAAGTCTCAAACGGTTGCTCAAACCATCGCCTCGTTTGGAGATTGCGCTCAAGCCCATCGTGATCCTTGATCCTGTGCGCCTCACCCAAGGGGCAGATGGGGAATATCATTCCATTTACATCGACAAATGGCTATCGGTCATTCCTGCACAGGTGCGCACCATCGTTCAAAAAAAGCGTGATAAACGCATCTATGCCGATTATGTCTTGACTGACTTTAGCCGAAATCATGGGGCATTCGATGCTACTGAACAAGATCTCCTCATTGAGCTGAAGGACATCCTCCAAAAGGTGCGCAGTAGTATGGTATTCACGGCGTACGAATTGCAGCACATCGCATCAACGATGTATATTTTTTGGGAGGATTTTCGCTTTTATTACCGCTGGCTGAAGCATGGTAAGGTCGAGAAGATTTTGTTTATCTGTCATTATCACAATGAAGGCCTGCTAGCGGCTTGCAAACTCTTGGCTATCGAGAGTGTTGAGTTACAACATGGCCTCATTGCGCGGAATGATCTCTATTATGTGTATGACAAGCAATTCAGCAGCGTCATTCGAAAGGCCATGTTCCCTGATGTTTTGATGGTATATGGAGATTATTGGCGCAATGTGGTGCTCGAAGGTGTCGAATTTTTGCCCTCGCAGGTGCAAGTGGCCGGCGATTATTTGTACAGATTGCCAAAAGCAACAACAGAAGAGGTGCCGAAAGAAAACGTCGTGCTCGTGTGTGCGCAGAAAATGATGCACAGCGAATATTTGGCCTATTTTGAATTGCTGCATCAATATCAAATGGCCTTTCCGGAATGGAAGGTCATCGTGAAAATGCATCCACTCGAACCCCGCAAAGACCTGTATCAAAAGGTAAAAACCTATGGATTTGAATTGATCGATATGGAGCGCAATCTGGACGATCTTTTGCGCATTGCGAAGATCCAAATCAGTATATACAGCACTACCTTTTTTGACGCCGTAGGGTTCAACGTAGTCAATTTCTCCCTTCAGGAGTATGGGAATTACAGTGATTATGCCGCTGATATTGTGAAGGAGGCGGTGGCCTTTCCTATTGCCATTACAGAGAATCCCATTGCAAAATACATGCTCGCCAAAGATCAATTGATCCCGATGGAACGATCAGAAATATATGCGGGTTTTGAGATGGATAAAATGAAGGCCTTGCTCCACATTACCGAATGATCATTCGATTGATTTAGATATCTTGTTCGTCAAAAGCTGAAAAAAGCACACGATTTATGAACTGAGCGACATGCCTGGTGCTTTCCCAATGCCCCATATGACCTATACCTTCCTCCACATGTGCGAGTGCTCCCGGTAGTTTGTCTATTTCTAGTTGAGCCATTTCCATTGTCACCGAAGGATCGTTCTGTCCCAAAAAATAATAGAGCGGAAAGGATCTATGTTGCATGGCCAACAATTGATCAGGACGGTGGATCATCATCATCTGAGATTGCTCAATGGTGGCAAGCGATAGGGATTTGGCAAAAGTAATTTGTTCTTTGATCTTATTGTTATCTTGGGCGGCATAACGCGCTCCAAACTGACCGTTAATCATGGTGTGAACATACAAGGAGAGATCTGCTTTGGCCGCTTCAATGGCTCGATAACGCTGTTCGATTTTGGCCACATCGTCTGCCGCGCATTTGGAGTGCAATAGGCACAAACCCCGCACGCGCCCGGGCATGGCAAAAACCAGACTCGATGCTAAATAGCCGCCCATGCTATGGCCCACCACAAACACATCATCTGCAGATGAAATGGGCATTTGCTGCAAAATAGCTTCGAGATAGTCACCCGTCACATGCGAGTTCAAGACCTCACACGATGGATGATGGCCCGGCAAATGCGGAGTATGGATGATGAAATCCTTTTTGGAAATACCGCGCAAAACATCGTCCCACATGCGATAATTCTCCAAGAACCCATGCATCAATATCAAATGACGCTTCGCCATATACGTGATAAATTAGGCGTTTTCGGCAATTACTTCTTCCACAACATCAGGCATTTTGGCCTTCAAAAGATTTTCGATACCCCCTTTCAAAGTCGCTGTGGAAGAGGGGCATCCGCTGCATGAACCCTTCAATTGCACATACACTTTTTTGTCGTGGTAGGCCATGAAATCGATGGCGCCGCCGTCTTGCTCTACCGCTGGTCGCACAAATTCATCCAACAGGTCGCGGATGGTATCGTCGTATTCGGTTGCATCGAATTTGGAATAGTCCATATTGGATGAACGTGGTTGATCTCCAGCATTCGTCTCAGCACTTTCGGATGCGCGATGCAACAAATGGGCGGGTACTGCAGATACGGTGACTTGATTGTCCATCAACCATTCGCGGATATAATCACGCAATTGTTGCACGATCATTTCCCAACCAAGTGAGTCATCCTTCAACACGGTCACATAGTTACCGCTGATGAAAACGGATTTGACCATTGGGAAATTGAACAACTCTTCAGCTAAGAGTGAAGAGCCACGTGCTTCTTGTTTCGTTCGGTACTCCACCTGCAGTCCACCAGAAATCAAAGGTCTGTCAGCGACAAACTTCATAGCGGCCGGATTCGGTGTCATTTCGGCATAAAGGGCCGTGGGTATTTTTTTTGGTGTTTCCATAATAGATTCTCAATGCAAAAGTAATCGATTTGCGCCAGTCACTGTCAGATCTCAAGGTCTTACAAAAGGAGCCAGATCCAAGGCATGGTGATCGATTGAAGGAAAGATGGCGAGAGCAAGGCAATCCATTCATCTGTACAAAGATATTTGGTTAAGTGCGCTGATTGACACATATTTGGGCATGAGAAAATTTGGGATGATCATCTGTGGCATACTGGCTTATTCTGCGCTATGCTCACAAGTTACAGCACCGGTCAATGGAGTGGCGTCCAAAGAGGTAACCTTTTTGGCCTTCACACATGCCACTATACAAGTCGATGCTCAAACTGTCTTGCAAGATGCCACTTTATTGGTTTTTGGTGATCGCATCGTGGACGTGGGAAGTCAAATCCAATTGCCACCCAATACTGTGGTGCGGGACTGCACAGGGCTCTTTATCTGCCCATCTTTCATTGATTTGCATGCCGAGTACGGCCTTCCGATGGTCAAATCAGAGCGCCCAGATTGGCGCAATCCACAAATGGAAACCAACCGCAAAGGGGCCTTTGGATGGAACCAGGCTATTCGAAGCGATTACAAGGCTTCGGCGGAGTTCGCGCCCAACAATGAACAAGCACCGGATTGGCGTAACAATGGAGTGGGCACCGTGCTTACTCAGCGCATGGATGGCATAGCCCGCGGCACTTCTGCATTGGTGGGTTTGGGTAGCCGCGCCGATAACAATGTATATAAGGCTGAAGCCGCTCAGCATTTTTCATTCAACAAAGGGTCCTCTACGCAAGACTATCCAAGTTCATTGATGGGCTCCATCGCTCTGCTTCGTCAGACCTATTACGATGCGCGTTGGTATGAACAAGGTGGATTTTCACAAGAAGAGAATTTGGCCATGCGCGCTTGGATTGCCAATCAGTCTTTGCCACAATTCTTTGATGCTGGCTATAAATGGAATACACTTAGAGCCGACAAGGTAGGAGATGAATTCGGAGTGCAATACATTATCCGTGGCGGCGGTGATGAGTATCAGCGCATGGACGAAATCAAAAAGGCCAACGCGAAATTCATCATTCCAGTCAACTTCCCGATGGCTTATGATGTGAGTGATCCATTCAACGCGCGGTATGTGAGCACAGCCGAAATGAAACATTGGGAGTTGGCACCCTACAATGCCGCGTATTTGGCCAAAGAAAACATCCCCTTTGTCTTTACCATGAGCGGACTAAATGATAAATCTGAATTCCTAAAAAACATTCGCAAAACCATCCAATGTGGTTTGAGTGAACAACAGGCTTGGCGAGCGCTTACGACCAACCCCGCATCCTGGCTTGGAATGAGCGGTGAGGTGGGCGCACTGGGCAAAAACATGCGAGCCAATTTCATCATAGCGAGTGCACCCATATTCAAAGAAGAAAGTATCCTTCGGGAGCATTACATCAGCGGCGAACAATTTGTGATTTCTTCGGCTGTGACCGATTTGTCGGGAACCTACCAATTGCAATTGCCTGCACAATCGTACACGCTGCAAGTGACGTACAGCGGTGGAAAGAATGCTGCGAAAATTCAAGAGATCAAACGTGTGGAGAAGGATGGCAAGTCCTTGATGGATACGAGCTATGTCGCAGTTCAAATGCAATACGATCATCCATTTATCAATATTCAATTGGAGCCCAACGATTCCGCTTACAAAGGCCTTGTGCGATTGGCAGGTCGTGTGCAGAAGGATTGGATGGGTAGCGGCACTGATGCATCCAATCAGCCCCTTGAGTGGAGTGCGGTGTGGA
>JAIYCK010000337.1 GCA_027488055.1 Flavobacteriales bacterium
AAACGAATTCCGACACAATGCACCACCGCACCCCTATTTCTTGGGCCCTTCAGAAGCCTTGTTGCTCGACCAATTCTTGGATAAGGATTGGAGCGAAGTGCAACACATTCAATCCAACGGCGCCATGCGCAAATCGCTCTTAGAAGGATTGTTACAAATGATCAATCTTCACCTTGAACTCAAGGTCACTTATAATTCGTTGGACGTACTCCACCAAGTTTTCCACGATTGAGTATTTCACTTGTATGCACGTGCGTGCAAACCTACATTTGTCGTGTATGCAATTTCAAGATGTAATTGGTCAAGAGGACATCAAACATCGCCTTCGCAAATCCATAGCAGAAGGAAGGCTCGCGCACGCGCTCATGCTTTTGGGCCCTGAAGGTGCCGGGTGTCTGCCGCTCGCATTGGCATTTGTGCAATACATCGCCTGCCCTAACAAGTCTGAAACGGACAGCTGCGGGCAATGCGCCACGTGCCGCAAAATCGATCACCTGCAATTTGCAGATCTTCATTTTTCATTTCCCTTTTTCAACAAACATCCTTCACCACACAACAATACATGTTCCGATTGGCTAGGAGAGTTCCGTGCCGCATTGAGTGAGGAACCTTATTTGGATGTTGAATTGTGGCGCTCACACATCACCAAAGACAACAAAACACTACAAATCTCTGTCCCTGAAGCAGGTGATATTGTAAAGCGTCTTTCGCTGCATAGCTACGAAGGGGGATATAAGTTTCAAATCATTTGGATGGCGGAATACCTTAAGTCCGATACCGCGAACAAATTGCTCAAAATCATTGAGGAACCACCACCCAATACCCTCTTTATCCTGATTGCCTCAGCTACGGAACAAATCCTTCCTACGATCATGAGCAGAGTGCAGGTGATGCGTGTGCCGCGTCTCAGTGATGAGGAGATCCATCAAGCCCTATTGCAAAAAGGGGTTGAGCCTACCAAGGCTGAAGGTATCTCCCATTACGTTTACGGGGATTGGCTCAAGGCCAATGTGCTGATAGAGAACGAACACCCGGACGAACTCTATACCTTTCAGTTCCAAGACTGGATGCGCAAATGCTATAAAAAGGACGTTTTAGGACTAGTGCGTTGGGCCGAGGGCATGAACGACCTCAGTCGGGATGATAAAAAATACTTCCTGAATTACGCCATGGATCAGGTGCGACAAAACCTGATCCGCAATTATACCGGCGACCCCTTGATTCGCATGAATGGCATGGAAAAGGACTTTTCAGATAAGTTTGCGCCATTCATCAACGATCTGAACGCAGAAAGTATGCTTGATCGGTTGCAATTGGCCTACCGCGATGTAGATCGCAACATCAATACGAAGATCCTCTTTACTGACCTGAGCTTCAAACTGCACTACTTGCTCACAACCAAGGCCTGATTCGAACCTTGCGCCCATTGACACCATTTTGGTGGAAACCCATAAAAAAAAATTGCTGAAGTCAACTCGATTTGATGTAGGTTTGAGGGATGCCTGAAATGACGCCTTGTGCCTATTTCGAATAGCATACACTTTATTTCATCGGCCCAAATAGGCCTTTTGAATCAACATATATAGAAGACAAAATGGGATGTGGAAATTGTTCCAGCCACGGCGATGGTTTGCCAAATGGCTGTAAAAATAACGGTGCATGTGGCACCTATGGATGCAACAAAATGGAGGTTTTCGATTGGCTGATGGGCATTGAATTGCCTGCTGGTCAAAAACCATTCGACATTGTGGAAGTGCGTTTCAAAAACAACAGAAAAGCCTTCTATCGCAATGCAGCAGGCCTTGAACTCATGGCGGGTGACGTAGTGGCCGTGGAGGTTTCTCCGGGGCATGATATCGGCGTAGTAAGTCTCACGGGCGAGCTCGTAAGAGTGCAAATGGCTCGCAAAGAGATCAAAGACAATTATGAAATCAAAAAGGTCTTTCGAAAAGCAAAACAAGAGGATATAGATAAATGGCAAGAATGCCGCAAATCTGAACAGGATGTGATGATGCGAGCACGCACCATTGCACGAGCACTCAATCTGGAAATGAAGATTAGTGATGTTGAGTTTCAAGGCGATCGCACAAAGGCTACTTTCTTTTATACCGCTGAAGACCGCGTTGACTTTCGCGAACTCATCAAACGTTTTGCAGAAGAATTTCGCGTGCGCATCGAAATGCGTCAAATCGGATATCGATATGAAGCAGCACGCTTGGGCGGAATCGGATCGTGCGGCAGAGAGTTATGCTGCTCATCGTGGCTCAATGATTACAGAGCCGTAAGCACAAGTGCTGCTCGCTATCAGCAGCTCAGTCTTAATCCCGCCAAATTAGCAGGCCAATGTGGTAAATTGAAGTGCTGTCTCAATTATGAATTGGACACCTACGTGGAAGCGCTCAAAGACTTTCCATCCACCAATGTCAAATTGAGATTGCCCAAAGGCACCGCAGTGCACATGAAAACAGACATCTTCAAACGTGAAATGTTTTATGTGTATGAAGGTCAGTACAGCGAAGCTCCCATCATTCTTAGCGTGGACGCTGTGAAAGAAATCATTCACAGAAATAAACAAGGCATCGAGGTGGCTGATGTGGAAGAATTCATTGTCCAAGAGGTGCCTGTGGAAAAGGAAACCGACTTTGCTCAAGTGGTTGGACAGGACAGTCTCACGCGTTTCGACAAGAGCAAAAGACCCAATAACCGCAACAACCGCGGCAAGGGAAACAATGACCGTCGCCGCGACAATCGTCCATCCTCAAACACATCGTCCAACGACAATCGTCCACCGCGCAAAGACCAAGACACCGGACAAAATGCACGTCCACCCCGCGATCCCAATAGACAGCAGACTCCGCGTCCGCCGCGTTCGAATCAGAACACGCAAAACAATACACAAACGGGAGAGAAACCGCAAGGCAACCGTCCTCCACGTCGGGATCGTCCACCGCGCGGACCTAAACCACAAAATCCTGGCAACGCCAATCCTCCTGCCGCCTCATGAAGTTCGTTCGTCACATTATAGCCGCATGCGCGATCGTCCTGCTTCTTGTAAGTTGTGATGACAATGTGGTATTCGAAGAAAACAAAGCCATCCCAGATGGCGTTTGGAAAAACACAGAAAGTGTCCGTTTTCAATTCAATGTCACGGATACCGTGTCATTCCACGACTTCTACCTCAATCTGCGCAACGGCGAAGAATACGATTTCAGCAACATCTACGTGTTCATGGAAATGGAATTTCCCAATGCAAAACGAAGTATCGACACGATCAATTGTTATTTGGCTGACCCCTCGGGCAAATGGCTTGGAACTGGACTTGGCGATTTATATGATCAGCGATTTAGAATTCGCAATCGCAAACAGTTTCCACTTGCAGGACGCTACACTGTAACCATACGTCAAGGCATGCGAATGCCTGAACTCGAGGGCATCTATGACGTAGGATTCAGGTTGGCCAAAAGCGAATAGCGACAGTGCCGTCACTCGCATAAGATGATGACTTGCAGATGATCGGCCTTGAACGATAAAAAAATGCCTTCCAATGGAAGGCATTTTTATTTAGATCAATTTTATATTCATGCATGCTGGGTCTCATACATTTCCATTGGCGGACATGTACAAACCAAGTTACGGTCACCGAAGGCATTGTCCACACGAGCCACCGAAGTCCAAAATTTATTTTCACGTAATCCTGGAACTGGATAGGCCGCCTTTTCACGCGAGTACGAGTGATTCCATTCATCGGCTGTAAGCTCCAAGGCCGTGTGCGGTGCCATCTTCAGTACATTGTCTGTCTTGTCGACCAAACCTGCTTCTACCTCAGCGATTTCTTTGCGTATGGCAATCATTGCATCACAAAAACGATCCAGTTCTGACTTGGGTTCGCTTTCAGTTGGCTCAATCATTAATGTGCCAGCCACTGGAAAGGACACCGTGGGTGCATGGAAACCATAATCCATCAATCGTTTGGCGATGTCTTCCACCTCTACACCGAATTTCTTGAAGTCGCGGCAATCCAAAATCATTTCATGTGCCACATGGCCATGAGTTCCAGTGTACAAGACCTCATAGTGGCCATGTAAACGTGCTTTCATATAATTGGCATTGAATATGGCGTAACGCGTCGCATCCTCAACACCTTTATAGCCTAACATCTTGATGTAACCATAAGAGATCAACAAGATCAATGCGCTGCCAAAAGGTGCTGCAGATACCCCATTGATCGCCTTTTCTCCACCTGTGCGCACGATGGCGTTGCCCGGTAGGAAAGGAACTAGTTTTTCGTTGACGCCAATAGGTCCCATGCCAGGACCACCACCACCGTGTGGTATAGCGAATGTCTTATGCAAATTCAAGTGGCATACATCTGCACCAATATTTCCTGGCGATGTCAAACCTACTTGCGCATTCATATTGGCTCCATCCATATACACCAATCCGCCATTCTCATGAATGATGCGGGTAATGTCTTTGATTGCTTCTTCAAACACCCCATGTGTGCTTGGATAGGTTACCATCAAAGCGGCCAATTGGTCCTTGTATTGCATGGCTTTGGCAGCCAAATCAGTCACATCTACATTGCCTTGTTCATCGCACTTCACCACCACAACTTGCAAACCTGCCATGACTGCACTCGCAGGATTGGTGCCGTGCGCCGATGAAGGGATAAGACAAATCGTACGATGTCCTTCACCTCTATTTTCATGATACGCCATGATCACCAGCAAGCCTGCCAATTCTCCTTGCGCTCCGCTATTGGGCTGCAAACTCATGCCCGCAAAGCCTGTGCATTGACATAAGTCGTCATGCAGTTCGCGCAATATTTCAGTGTAACCCTCTACTTGATTCGCTGGTGCGAATGGATGCAAATCACTGAACTCGGGCCAGGTCAATGGAATCATTTCACTGGTGGCATTCAACTTCATGGTGCACGATCCCAAAGGAATCATAGAGTGTGCAAGAGATAAATCGCGGTTCTCTAGTTTTTTCAAATAGCGCAACATGTCTGTTTCGCTGCGATACGTGTTAAATACTGGGTGAGTCATGAAGGAGGAAGTCCGCTCGAATCCACCCAATGCATTTGCCGACTCACTTGAAGTGCTCGTGCCGCCTAATATTCCAACCAATTCCTTAATGTCTTCTGCAGTGGTGCGCTCGCTTATTGAAACACCCACGTGTCCATCGCCGAAATATCTCAAATTGATACCAGCTTGTTCGGCAGCCCCACGGACAACGCTTTCATCTGCTACCTTCACTTTCAAGGTATCGTAAAAACGTGTGTTGAGTTGTGTTTGTCCCAAGGCGCTGGCCAATGATTTGGCGTGCTCATGCACTCGGGTTGCGATGTGCTTAACTCCCTCTGGGCCGTGGTAAATACCATAAGCCGCAGCCATTACGGCAAGGAGGGCTTGTGCGGTGCAAATATTGGAGGTC